>NZ_JBQLZP010000001.1:0-19024 GCF_052168335.1 Roseicyclus sp.
CATCCTCGAGCGGCTGAAGGAGGAGGGGAAGACGATCATCCTGATCACCCACAACCTGCGCGAGATCATGGAGATCACGGACACGGTCAGCGTGATGCGCCGCGGCGAGATGACGAACACCGTCAGGACGGCCGAGACCTCGCCTGCCGAGCTCGCCGAGATGATGGTGGGGCGCAAGGTCCTGCTCGAGGTCGACAAGATGCCGGCGAAGCCCGGCGCCGTCGTCCTCCAGGTCGAGAACCTGCGCGTGGTGCGCCACGGGGTCGAGCGCGTGAAGGGCATCTCGCTCGAGGTGCGCGCGGGCGAGATCCTCGGCATCGCGGGCGTCGCGGGCAACGGCCAGACCGAGCTTCTGGAAGTGCTCGGCGGCATGATTCCCGCGCAGGGCGGGCGCGTCACCGTCAAGGGCGAAGAGATCGACATCACCGGCAAGCACTCGAACGGCCAGACGCGCCGCGCGCGCGGCATCGGCCACGTCCCCGAGGACCGCCAGGACGAGGGCCTCATCATGCCCTTCGAGGCCTGGGAGAACGTGGCCTTCGGCTACCACACCGACCCGAAGTACAACTCCGGCCTCCTGATGGACAACGGCGCGATCAAGGACGACTGCGCCGACAAGATGAAGCGCTACGACGTGCGACCGCCGAACCCGCGGCTGCCCGCGCGCAACTTCTCGGGCGGCAACCAGCAGAAGATCGTCGTCGCCCGCGAGATGGACCGCGCGCCCGACCTCCTGCTCGTCGGCCAGCCGACGCGGGGCGTCGACATCGGCGCGATCGAGTTCATCCACAAGGAGATCCTGCGCCTGCGCGACATGGGCAAGGCGATCCTGCTCGTGAGCGTGGAGCTCGACGAGATCATGGGCCTGTCGGACCGCATCGCGGTCATGTTCGACGGCCGCATCATGGGCGAGCGCCTGCCCGACGAGACCAACGAGAACGAGCTCGGCCTCCTGATGGCCGGTGTCACCGAGGGGGCCGCCTGACATGGACAAGATGCCGAAATGGGCGGACGTCATCCTGATCCCGCTCATCAGCGTGCTCCTCGCGCTGATCGTCTCGGGCCTCGTCGTCGCCATCATCGGGGAGAGCCCGTTCCGGGCCATGGAGATCATGGTGCGGGGCGCCTTCGGCTCGGCCTATGGCTGGGGCTACACGCTCTACTACGCGACGAACTTCATCTTCACCGGCCTCGCCGTCGCGGTGGCCTTCCACGCCCGGCTCTTCAACATCGGGGGCGAGGGTCAGGCGGCGCTCGGGGGGCTCGGCGTCGCCATCGTGCTCCTGAGCTTCGGCTGGCCGCACTGGACCATCGCGCTGGTCGCGGCGATCCTCGGCGCGGCGCTGTTCGGGGCCGGATGGGCGGCGATCCCGGCCTACCTCCAGGCCAAGCGCGGCAGCCACATCGTGATCACCACGATCATGTTCAACTTCATCGCCTCGGCGCTCCTGGTCTATCTGCTGGTCAACGTCTTCCGCGTGCCGGGCTCCATGGCGCCGGAAAGCGCGCGCTTCGCCGAGGCGACGCACCTGCCGAGCGCGGCCGATTTCGCGGGCTTCCTCGGCTTCCGCGGCTCCACGCCCCTGAACTTCGCCTTCTTCGTCGCGATCGTCTGCTGCGTGCTGGTCTGGCTCCTGATCTGGCGCACGCGGCTCGGCTACGAGATCCGGGCCTTCGGCCATTCCCAGACGGCGGCGGTCTATGCCGGGATCAATCCCACGAAGATCATCATGATCACCATGCTGATCTCGGGCGCCCTGTCGGGGATGATGGCGATCAACGTCGTGATGGGCGAGGCCGAGCGCCTCGTGCTCGACTTCACCGAAGGCGCGGGCTTCGTCGGCATCGCGGTGGCGCTGATGGGCCGGTCGCATCCGGTGGGCGTGGTGCTGGCGGCGCTGCTGTTCGGAGCGCTCTACCAGGGGGGGGCGGAACTCCAGTTCGAGATGCCCGCGATCAGCCGCGAGATGGTCGTGGTGATCCAGGCGCTCGTGATCCTGTTCACCGGCGCGCTCGACAACATGGTGCGGATGCCGATGGAGAGCGTCTTCCTCGCGCTGCGCCGCAGGTCCGAGGCCGCCACGGCGGGCGCGGCGCCGAACCCCAAGCCCCTGCGCACCGACGACACGCGGAAGGCGGAGTGAGCATGGAGAGCCTGCTGCCCTTCCTCCCCGGCTTCGCGGCCGCCTACGGCATCCTTCTGGTCGCCTGCCTGTCGCCGGGCCCGGCGGTCGCGATGCTCATGGGCATCTCGATGGGCCAGGGGCGCGCCGCCGCGCTGATGGCGACGCTCGGCATCGCGCTCGGCAGTGCGACGATCAACATGGCGACGCTGCTCGGCGTCGGCCTCCTCCTGTCCGAAGCGGCCTGGGCGATGACGCTCCTGCGGGTGCTGGGGGCGGCCTATCTCCTCTGGCTGGCCTGGGGCGCGTTCCGCAAGGCGGTCCACCCGCCCGCCGTCGCGGCCATGGCCGTCCCGCACCGGAGCGCCGTCCGCCTCTTTCTCGCGGGATTCCTCCTCCAGGTCACGAACCCCAAGGCCATCGCTTTCTGGCTCGCCATCGCCGCGGTGGGCGCCACCGCGGGCGGCGGCGCGGGCATCGTCGCGCTTTTCGTGGCGGGCGCCTTCGCGATCTCCTTCGCCGTCCACGGGGCATGGGCGCTGATCCTGTCGGCACCACCCGTCCGCGCGGCCTACGGACGGTCGCGCCGCTGGATCGAGGGCGGGCTCGGCCTCTTCTTCACCTTCGCCGCGTTCAGGCTGGCCACGAGCCGGGGGTAGACCATGGATTTCCTCACCATCCTGCAGATCCTCGACTCGACCGTGCGGCTCGCGACGCCGCTCCTGCTGGCCTGCCTCGCGGGTCTCTGGTCCGAGCGGGCGGGGATCTTCGACATCGGGCTCGAGGGCAAGATGCTGGCGGCGGCGTTCTTCTCGGCGGCGATCGCGTTCACTGCGGGCTCCGTCTGGATCGGCCTCTTCGCGGGGATTGTCGCCGCAGTCTTCCTGTCGGGGCTGCACGGCATGGCCTCGATCACCTTCCGGGGCAACCAGCTCATCTCGGGCGTGGCGATCAACTTCCTCGCCGCGGGCCTCACGGTCGTCATCGCGCAGACCTGGTTCGCCCAAGGCGGCCGGACGCCCGCCCTGTCGGGCGAGAGCCGCTTCTCGAACGTCGTCCTGCCGGGCGCGGAATCCACGATCCGGGGCATCGCGCAGCAGGGGCCGCTCGGCCAGGTCTATTCCGAGCTCATCTCGGGGCATTCCATCCTCGTCTACATCGCGCTCCTGATGGTGCCGCTGACGTGGTGGGCGCTCTACCGGACGCGCTTCGGCCTGAGGCTCAGGGCAGTGGGCGAGAACCCCGCGGCCGTCGACACGGCGGGCGTCTCGGTCGTGCGGATGCGGTATTCCGCGGTCATCATCTGCGGCGTCCTGACGGGCATCGCGGGGGCCTACCTCGCCACCGCGCTCAACGCGGGCTTCGTCAAGGACATGAGCGCGGGGCGCGGGTTCATCGCGCTCGCCGCACTCATCTTCGCAAAGTGGCGACCCTGGTACGCGCTGTCGGCCTGCCTGCTCTTCGGGCTCTTCGACGCCATCGGCAACCGCTACCAGAACATCCAGCTCGGCGAATTCATCGTGCCGGTGCAGTTCATGCAGGCGCTACCCTACATCCTCGTGGTCATCGTGCTGGCGGGCCTCGTGGGCAAGGCCATTCCGCCGCGCGCCGGGGGGGAGCCCTATGTCAAGGAACGTTGAGGGGAACGTTGAGGGGAAAGCCGAGGACCTCGCCGCCCTGATCCGCGACCGCGCGGGGGCGGAGCCGCCCGCCTTCGGGCTCATCCTCGGCTCGGGCCTCGGGCACCTCGCCGAGGCGGTCTCGGGCGTCGCCATCGACTACACCGAGCTGCCCGGCTTTCCGCATGCGGGCGTGTCGGGACACAACCCCAAGCTCGTGATCGGCGACCTCGAAGGCACGCGCGTCGCCGTCTTCGGCGGCCGCGCGCATTACTACGAGAGCGGGCGGGGCGACGCGATGCGCCTGCCGCTCGAGGTGCTGAAGGCGCTCGGAGCCCATAGCCTGATTCTGACGAACGCGGCGGGCTCGATGCACCCGGACCTCGACCCCGGCGACCTGATGCTGCTGTCGGATCACATCAACTTCTCCGGCCTCAACCCGCTCATCGGCGAGCCGACGGATGCCCGCTTCGTGCCGATGACCGAGGCGCACGATCCCGGCCTCCGGTCGGCGCTGAAGGCCGCCGCCGCGGCCGAGGCCATCCCCCTCATGGAAGGCGTCTACGCCTGGTATTCCGGCCCCTCCTTCGAGACCCCGGCCGAGATCCGGGCGATCCGCACCCTCGGCGCCGACGCGGTAGGCATGTCCACGGTCCCCGAGGTCATCCTCGCGCGGTTCCTCGGCCTGAAGGTGGCCGCGATCTCCACGATCACCAACAAGGCCGCAGGCCTCTCGGACGAGAAGATCAGCCACGAGCACACCAAGGCCATGGCCCCCCTCGGCGCGGCGAAGCTGGAGCGCATCCTGAGACGGTTCCTCGGGACGGCCTGAGCCTCCGCCGGGCGAAACGTCGGCCCTCATTGTCCGCCGGACGCCCCGAGAATGGGCAGCCCGATCCATTTCCGTGCCCTGCGCCGTCGGTTTCAGGCCTCGAAACAGCCGTCGATGCAATGGTCTATTGTTTCACTGTTGCACTATGATCGAATTGAGTTACTGTTTCGGCGCAATTGTTGCCATATCGTGAACCGTTCTCGTTCCCGTCGCCGGAACAGATCTTGCGACGCGGAAACCAGAAGACCTCCGCTCCGGGACCCGGAGCCGGACCCTGCCGGAGATCTTCCGAATGACCGTTTCCTCCAAGACGATGGCCATCGCCCGGAAACCGGAAATCGTCGCCAGGGCGAAGGAACTCGGCAGGATCGACAATTCCAAGGCCGCCTGGGCCGTGGCCCGGCAATGGATCGTGATTTCCGCAACCGTCGCGGCGGCGGTCTGGTCCGGGCACTGGCTGGTCTATGTCCTGGCCATCATCATCCTCGCGACACGACAGCACGCGCTCGGCATCCTGATGCACGACGCCTGCCACCACCGCCTGTTCACGAACCGCAAGGCGAACGACATCGTCGGCAATTTCTTCTGTGCCCTGCCGGTCGGCCTCACGGTCTCGCGCTACCGCGACGAGCACAACCAGCACCACCGCGACCCGAATACCGAGCGGGATCCCTATTTCCTCCTGTTCCGGTCCAATCCCCGCGACTGGGACTGGCCGAAGCGTCCGCTCAATGCGCTGGGCGTGGTGATCCGGGACGTTTTCGGCCTGAACAGTCTTACGTCCTCGCGGGAATTCTCGAACTGGATGCCGGTCAAGAACCATTTCGGCAGCACGGGCGCGCCCGTTCCGCTGTCCTGGGCAGAAAGGATCACGACCTACATCTTCGTCGCGGTGCTGCTGGCCGGGCTCTGGTGGACGAACGGGTGGCTCGATTTCGCGATCCTCTGGGTGCTGCCCTATTCGACGGTCACGCTGATGCTCGTCCGGCTTCGGACCATCGCCGAGCATCACGGGCTGCCGGAGGGGTCGGGGACGGACGCGACCCGGCACATCGACGCGACGTGGTGGGAGGCGCTGAGCGTCTCGCCGCTGAACATCAACTACCACCTGGCGCACCACATCTTCCCGTCGATCCCGCACTACAACCTGCCGGCGATGACGGAGACGCTCTTCGCCGATCCCGAGTTCGCGGCCGTCGCCCACCGGAGCACCGGCTACCTCCACCGGGATGGCGTGATCCGGGGCGAGTTGCTGACGCAGTAGGCGCAGGGCACCCCACGGGTTCTTGGAGACGCGGCGGCACCCTGGAGTCGCCCGGGCGCGGCGCCGGGGCACCGCAATCCGATCCGATATGACGCAGCCCTAGACTATGTTCCCGCGGGTGTGTTGTCTGTATCCGTAGCCCTGAGCCCGTCGCCCGGACGCCCGATGCAAATCTACCTTCCCATTGCAGAAGTCAGCGTGAACGCGTTCCTTCTGCTGGGCCTCGGCGGGATCGTGGGCATCCTCTCGGGCATGTTCGGCGTGGGCGGCGGCTTCCTGATGACGCCGCTCCTGTTCTTCATCGGCATCCCGCCCGCCGTGGCCGTGGCAACGCAGGCCAACCAGATCGTCGCCTCGTCGATCTCGGGCGTGCTCGCGCATCTCAAGCGCAAGACGGTGGACCTCAGGATGGGGACCGTCCTCCTCGTCGGGGGGGTGGTCGGCGCGGCGATCGGGGTGCAGATCTTCGCCGCGCTCGGGCGGATCGGCCAGATCGACCTCGTGGTGCAGCTCTGCTACGTGGTCTTTCTCGGCGTCGTCGGCGGCCTCATGTTCGCGGAAAGCCTGCGCGCGCTCCTGCGCGCGAGGCGGCCCGGCGGAGCGCCGCCGGTGCGCAAGCATCACCGGGGCTGGATCCACGCGCTGCCCTTCAAGATGCGCTTCCGGACCTCGGGCCTCTACATCTCGGTGATCCCGCCGCTGATCGTGGGCCTGCTCGTGGGCGTGCTCGCCGCGATCATGGGGGTGGGCGGCGGCTTCATCATGGTGCCCGCGATGATCTACCTCCTCGGCATGCCCACGAAGGTCGTGATCGGGACATCGCTCTTCCAGATCATCTTCGTGACCGGTTTCGCCACGATCATGCACGCGACGACGAACTACAGCGTCGACATGATCCTCGCCGTGCTGCTGATCGTGGGCGGCGTCGTCGGCGCGCAGGTCGGCACCCGGATCGGCGTCTACATGAAGGCCGAGCAATTGCGGGTGCTCCTCGCGCTCATGGTGCTCGCGGTCTGCGGCAAGATCGCGTGGGACCTGCTGGCGACACCGGCCGAGCTCTACACGCTGGGCACGCCGGGGGAACCCGCGTGACCCGCCTCCTCCTCCTCCTCGCGCTCCTCGGCCTCGCGGCGCCGGTCCGGGCCGAGACGGTGGTGGCCGGGCTCAGCCGCGACGCGATCTCGATCACGACGAATTTCGCGGGCTCGGAGATCCTGATCTTCGGCGCGGTCAGCCGCGACGCGCCGCCGCCGGGGGATTCCGACCTCGAGGTGGTGATCACCGTCGAGGGACCGCCGCGCCCCGTCACCGTGCGCCGCAAGGACCGCCGCTTCGGCGTCTGGATGAACACCGACGCCATCGAGGTGGACGCCGCGCCCACCTTCTACGCGGTGGCGACCACGGACGCGCTCCATGCGATCATGACCCATACCGAGGACCTGAGGCACCGGGTCTCGATCCCCTGGGCGATCCGCGCCGTCGGCACCGGGGTCGCCGACCAGGAGAGGTTCGTCGACGCGCTGGTGCGCCTGCGCCTCGGGGAAGACCTCTACCAGCTGAACGAGGGCGCGGTGACGCTGAGGGACGAGACGCTCTTCGACACCTCCGTCCGCCTGCCCGCGAACCTGACCGAGGGCGATTACAGGACGCGGATCTTCCTGCTGCGCGACGGCGAGGTGATCGACGTGCTGACCCAGGACATCACCGTCCGGAAGGTCGGGCTCGAGCGCTGGATCTTCAACCTCGCCCACGAGCGGCCCCTCGTCTACGCGCTGGTGTCGCTCGCCATCGCGATCGGGGCGGGTTGGGGCGCCTCGGCCGTGTTCCGCTACATCCGGACCTGAGCGGGTCGGCGCCGGGGCGGGCATCGAGCCCGCCCCGGCGCCGGGCGCGTTCCGCGCCTGGCGTATTTGGAGAAAGATGAAAGGGGGGCCTCAGCCCCGCCCGACATAGGGCATCTTCGTCGCCATGATGGTCTGGAAGAGCACGTTGGCCGAGAGCGGCAGCTCGGCCATGGCGAGGACCGCGTCGGCGACATGGCGCACGTCCATGACCGGCGGCGGCGCCCGGCCCTGGGCGCGGGCGGCCGCGGCGATGCCGCGCAGCAGGTCGGTCTCGGCATTGCCGATGTCGATCTGGCCGCAGGCGATGTCGAAGGGCCGCCCGTCGAGCGCGATCTGGCGGGTGAGGCCGGTGACGCCGTGCTTGGTCGCGGTGTAGGGCGCCGCGCCCTCGCGCGGGACATGGGCCGAGATCGAGCCGTTGTTGACGATGCGCCCGCCCTGCGGGCTCTGCCGGCGCATGATGCGGAAGGCCATCCGCGCGCAGAGGAACATGCCGGTGAGGTTCACCTCCACCGCGCGGCGCCAGTCCTCGACCGGGATCTCGTCGATGGGCGCGGCCGGCGTGAAGATGCCGGCGTTGTTGAAGAGGAGGTCGAGCCGCCCCGCGGCTTCCGCGAAGTCGTGGAAGGCCGACTGCACCGCGTCGGCATCGGTGACGTCGAGGGGCAGCGGGATCGCGCGGGGCCCGCAGGCCTGCGCGGTCGCGTCGAGAAGCTCGGCCCGGCGGGCGACGAGGCCGACGGTCCAGCCGGCTTCCAGCAGCCGCTCGGCGACGGCACGGCCGATGCCCGCGCTCGCCCCGGTCACGATGGCGGTCTTCATTCGGGGGTCTCCTCCTCCAGCCGCAGCGTCTCGGGAGGCACGAAGAGATCGTCCACGCCGAGCGCGCTCCGCGGCTTCGACAGCATGTAGCGCGTGACCCAGACGAGACGTTCCTCCGCGCGCGTGATCGCCACGTAGGCGAGCCGCTTCCAGAGCGCCTGGCCCGCCTCGATCCGGCCCGAGCGGGCGGCGGCGTAGAGGTCGGGGGCGAAGACCTGCACGGTCTGCCACTGCGAGCCCTGCGCCTTGTGGATCGTCACCGCCGCCCCGTGCAGGAAGGCCGCGCCCATGGTGGCGGCGAAGGGGATGAAGGGCTCCTCCTCGCCGGGTTTCTCGATCTTGACGATGGAGGCGGCGGCCAGCCGCGGGCTCTCGGCGCCGACGACGTGGAGGCGGGAGAAGCCGGGCTTCGATCCGGGCCCGAGGTAGATCACCGGGGCCCCCTTGATGAGGCCGCGCGCCTCGAGGTCGATGCGCCGCTTGCGGAGCTTGAGCGGCAGCTCGATCCCGTCGCAGATCAGCGGTTCGCCGGGCAGGAGCGCGTCCTCGGGCGCGCCATGGGCGGCGCGGAAGGCCTGGATCAGGCGGATGCGGGTGGCGTTGCGCCAGACGAGGACGGGGCTTCGCGCCATCATGTCGCTGTCGACGCGGGGGGCGATCTCGACGCGGGGATCGGAGGCGGCGGCCTTCTCCACCATGCGCTCGAAACGTTCGAAGGTCAGCTCCGGGTCGCCCAGCGCATGGGCGAGGTCGAGGATCGGGTTGTCCGCCTCCTGCCGGTGGATGCGGTTCAGTTCCAGCCGCTGGCCGGGCTTGAACCTGTCGAAGACCATCTCGCCCGATTGTCCGACGGGCGCGAGCTGCGCCGGGTCGCCGAAGAGGACGAGGGCGGGGAAGATCTCGGTCAGGTCCTCGTACTGCTTCTCGTCGAGCATGGAGCTTTCGTCGATCAGACCGATGTCGAGGGGCGCGTCGCGCCGCTTCCACCCGGTGATGAAGTCCGAGCCGCGGAGGCCTGCGGCGGCGAGCGCCGCGGGCACCGACTTGTGCTGCTCGTAGACGGAGCGCGCGCGGTCGAGGGCGGCGTCGGTCAGCACCTCGATCTCCGGCCGCTCGCCCTGGCCCGCCAGCCATTCGGCGACCTTCTCGAACTCGGGGTCGTAGACGGGCGTGTAGAGGATGCGGTGGATCGTCGTCGCCGGGACGCCGCGGGTGCGCAGGACGCTCGCCGCCTTGTTCGTCGGCGCGAGGATGGCGACCGTGCGCCTGTCCTTGCGCCGCCGCCCCTCCCAGTCGCCCGAGACGATCTCGACCCCCGCCTCCTCGAGCGCGTGGACGAGTTCGGCGAGCAGCAGCGTCTTGCCCGAGCCCGCCTTGCCGATCACGGCGAGCACGGTGTTCCGGCCCTCCGAAAGCGGCGTCGTCCGGCCCAGGTCGATGTCCACGCCGTGCCCGCGCAGCGCCTCGGCGATGCGGTCATGGGCCTCGGCCTGTTCGTCGGAGAAGGCGACGGGAAGCGCGGTCATGGCCGGACCCTAGCCCGCGCGCGGGCGAAGGGCGAGAGGCGACAATGGCCTCAGCGCGGCAGGTCGCGCATGCGCACCGGCAGGGCCGCGCCGGATGCCTCGGCCTCATGGGCCCGAGCCGCGAGGTCGAGGGCGGCCTGGCGCAACGCCGCCGCGTCCTTCGGCCCGTCGCCGCTGAAGGTGGCCAGGAGGCCCGCCTCGGCCAGAAGCAGCGCCCGGATCACCGCGAGCGCGCGCGCCTCCGGCAGCCGCGCGGCGAGCAGGAGGACCATGTCTTTGGGGTTGGCACCCGCCTCGGGCAAGGCCGCGAGCACGGTCTCGATCAGGCGGTCGGGTTCGTCGCGGCCGTTCGCGGTGTCTGTCATCGGGAAAGCCCATCCCGCCGCAGGGACGGGGTTTCCCGCCTTCCGAGGCCCGCATCCTGCACCGCCCGCGACGCAAGCCAGCTAGGCAGCTTCGCGCCCCGCCGCCAAGGAGAAATCGCGAAACAGTAAGTCCTTGAGAAAGGGTTAAGGGGCCCGGGTCATTTGACGTTCAGTTCGCGCGGCAGCGTCGAGAGGCACTCGTGCCCCTGCTCGGTGATGAGGATCGGTTCGGTGATCTCGATCCCCCCGTCCTCGAGCCAGAGCGCCGGCATGAAGTGGAAGGTCATGCCGGGCTTCAGGACGGTCCGGTCGCCCTTGCGGAAGCTCATCGTGCGCTCGCCCCAGTCCGGCGGATAGCTGAGCCCGATCGCGTAGCCGCAGCGCCCCTCCTTCTCGAAGCCGCGGCGGTTCAGCGTCGCGTTGAAGGCGTCGGCCACCTCCTCGCAGGTGTTTCCGGGCACGGCCCGCTCCAGCGCCGCCTCCGTCGCCGCGAGCACGGCCTTCTCCGCCGCGCGGAACTTCTCGGGGACATGGCCGAGAAACAGCGTGCGCGACTGCGGGCAGTGGTAGCGCCGGTAACAGCCGGCGATCTCGAAGAAGGTGCTCTCGCCCGCCCGCATCGGCGTGTCGTCCCAGGTGAGATGCGGCGCGGTCGCGTCGAGGCCCGAGGGCGCCATGGGCACGATCGCCGGATAGTCGCCCCAATGCCCCTCCGCCCCCTCGATCCCGGCACGGTAGACCTCGGCGATAAGGCGGTTTTTCGGCAGGCCCGGCTCGGCCACCTCGAGGATGGTGCGGTGCATGTGCTCCACGATCCGCGCGGCGCGGCGCATGTACTCGATCTCGGCGGGCGACTTCACCGCGCGCTGCCAGTTCACGAGGCCCGTGGCGTCGAGGAAGACGGCCTCCGGCATGTTCGCCTCGAAGGCGCGGTGCGCGGCGGCCGAATAGTAGTAGTTGTCGAGCTCCACCCCGATCCGCGCGTTGGCGCCGCCGCGGCCGCGGATCAGCTCGGCGAGCGTCTCGAAGGGATGCCGGGCGGGGTTCTGCACGTAGCTGTCGTCATAGCCGATGACCGCCGCGTCCTCCATCCACACGGTCCGCAGCGCGCCCCGCGCATCCATGCCCCGGCCCCACCAGAGCGGCGCGCCGTCGGGGCCGACCAGCACCGCCTGGTGCACGTAGAAGGACCACCCGTCATAGCCCGAGAGCCAGGCCATGTTGGAGGGATCGCTCACCACCAGCCAGTCGATGCCGCGCCGCGCCATCTCGCGCCGCGTCTCCTCCACGCGCCACTCGTATTCGCGGGTCGGGAAGTTCTCGATGCGCGAGACCATGGGCCGGGCCTTTCCTGTCGTCCTCGCCCGAGCCTGCACCACGCGCCCGGCTCGCGGCGGTCCCCAGGCGGCACCCCCGCCCCCGGAAGCGGCACCGCCTGCCCATGGGCGAAGGCCACCGCCCTTTCATCTTTCCCGAAATACGCAAGGCGCGGACCGCGCCAGCCCGGGCCGGGGCTCGATGCCCCGGTCCGGGCTCCCCCCCCCTGCCATCCGGGGCTCGGCCCTGCTAGGCTCGCCCCGAAGAGACAAGGAGACGGCCATGCTCACCAACGACCAGCTCGCGAAATGGGATCGCGAAAGCTTCCTGCACCCCTCGACACATCTCGCCCAGCACGCCCGCGGCGAGGCGCCGGGTCGCATCATCAAGTCGGCCGAGGGCTGCTTCGTCACCGACCGGGACGGCAACCGCCTTCTCGACGCCTTCGCCGGGCTCTACTGCGTGAACATCGGCTACGGCCGGAAGGAGGTGGCCGAGGCCATCGCCGAGCAGGCGCACGAGCTCGCCTACTACCACGCCTACGTGGGCCACGGGACCGAGGCCTCGATCACGCTCGCCCACATGGTGATGGAGCGCGCGCCCGCCCACATGTCGAAGGTCTATTTCGGCCTCGGCGGCTCGGACGCGAACGAGACCAACATCAAGCTGGTCTGGTACATGAACAACATCCTCGGCCGCCCCGGGAAGAAGAAGATCATCTCGCGCTGGCGCGCCTATCATGGCTCGGGGCTCATGTCGGGCTCGCTCACCGGCCTCTCGCTCTTCCACCAGAAGTTCGACCTGCCCTTCGACACGGTGCGGCACACCACGTCGCCCTACTGGTTCCGCCGCGACGACCTCGGGCTCACGGAGGAGCAGTTCAGCGCCAAGTGCGCCGCCGACCTCGAGGAGCTGATCGAGGCCGAGGGCGCCGACACCATCGCCGCCTTCATCGCCGAGCCGATGCTGGGCACCGGCGGCATCGTGCCCCCGCCCAGGGGCTACTGGGAGGCCATCGAGCCGATCCTCCAGAAGAGCGACATCCTGCTCATCGCCGACGAGGTGGTGACGGGCTTCGGGCGCCTCGGGACGATGTTCGGCTCGACGCATTACGGCATCACGCCCGACATCATGACCATCGCCAAGGGCCTGACCTCGGCCTATGCGCCGCTCTCGGGCACCATCGTCTCCGACAAGGTCTGGAAGGTGCTGGAACAGGGCACGGACGAATTCGGCCCGCTCGGGCACGGCTGGACCTACTCGGCCCATCCCATCGGCGCGGCGGCGGGGGTCGCGAACCTCAAGCTCCTCGACACGATGAACCTCGTCGCCAACGCGGGCGACGTGGGCCCCTACCTCACCCGGACCATGGCCGAGGCGCTGGCCGACCATCCGAACATGGGCGAGGTGCGCGGCGAGGGGATGCTGACGGCGGTGGAGCTCGTGGAGGATCGCGAGGCCCGCGTCTTCTTCGATCCCGCGCGCAAGGTCGTGCCGCAGATCGTCGCCGCCATGGGCCGGCGCGGCGTCATCGCGCGGGCCATGCCGCAGGGCGACATCATCGGCTACGCCCCGCCGCTCTGCCTCAGCCGGGAGGAGGCGGACACCGTCGTCTCGGCCACCGCCGACGCGATCCGCGAGGTTCTGGGATAACCCGCAGCGGGGGGCGCGGCGGGCGACCGGTCGCGCCGCGCCCTCCCCCTTGCGGGAAACCGCTTGACAGCCGCCGCCCTGCGGCCGGTCCATGCGCGCATGGAACCCGATCCCTCCCTTCTGGCGCTGGAACGCCACCGGCGCCTTCTGTCGGTGATGGAGGCCCAGGGTGCGCCCGCGCTCCTGACGGCGAACCCGATCAACATCCTCTACGCCACCGGCGTGCGGAACATGACGGTCTTCAGCCTGATGGGGCCGTTCCGCTTCGCCCTGATCCTCGCATCGGGCGAGGTGATCCTGTGGGAGTTCGCGGGCTGCGAGCACCTGGTCGCCGGCAATCCGGTGGTGCGCGAGGTGCGCCCCGCGCCGGGCGTCTCCGCCATCTGGGGCGAGGGCTTCGAGGCGGAGGCGGCCCGCTTCGCCGGGGAGGTCGCGGGCCTGCTGGGGCCGGAGCGCCGTCTCGCGGTGGAAGGCCTCGACCTGCCCGCGCTCGACGCGCTCCGCGACAGGGGCCTGCGCCTCGGGGACGCCACCGGCGTCTTCTCGGAGGCCCGCCTGATCAAGCAGCCCCTCGAGATCGCGGCGATGCGCGAGGCCGTCACCCGCGTCGAGGGCGCCGCCGCCGCGCTCGAGGCCGCCATCGCCCCCGGCGCCAGCGAGGTCGAGGCCTGGGCGGAATTCCACCGCCACCTGATCGCGACCGAGGGCGAATACGTCTCGACCCGTCTCTTCCAGTCGGGGCCACGGACCTTCCCCTACTTCCAGGAAGCCGGGCCGAGGCGGATGCAGGCGGGCGACCTCGTGTGCTTCGACACCGACGCGCTCGGCTACATGCATTACGCGGTCGACTTCTCGCGCACCTTCCTGTGCGGAACGGCACCGGCGAGCGCGGGTCAGAAGGCACTCTACCGGCTGGCCCACGACCAGCTGCACCACAACGCCGCCCTCCTCGGCCCCGGCGTGTCCTTCGAGAGCTTCGCGAGGGCGGCGTGGCCGGTGCCCCCCGAATGCCGGGGCCACGGCTACTACTGCCTCGGCCACGGCCTCGGTCTCTGCGGGGAGTTTCCCTACGTTCCGCACCACTTCGCGGGGCAGCCCTACACCTTCCGGGGAGAGTTCCGCCCGGGCATGGTCATCTGCATCGAGAGCTACATCGGCGCCGAGGCCGAGGCGCAGGGCGTGAAGCTCGAGGACCAGGTCCTGATCACGGAGACCGGGGCGGAGCGCATGACGCGCTATCCGTTCAACGCGGCGCTGCTGACCTGAGCGGCGCCCCGCCGCCCGCTACACGTTCAGGTGCCCGCGCAGCGCGGCGACGGCCTCCGGCCCGATGCCGTGGCCCGCGCCGGGCGTCACGGTCAGCCTGGCCGCCGCACCGAGGCGCGCGAAGACGCCCTCGCTCTCCCGCGCGCGGGCGAGCGGGATGTGCGGGTCGCGCTCGTGGACCGTGATCTCGACGGGCACGCCGTCGAGCCGCGTGTCGTAGTCGAAGCGCTTCTGCCCGAAGCCATAGAGCGCCTCCTCCGGCCCGCCCCCGGCGTCGCCCGTGCCGACGAGACCGGCCGAGAGGCCGAAGACCGCCGTCAGACCGCCCCGCCGCGCGGCGTATTCGAGCGCGAGGCAGCCGCCCTGGCTGAACCCCGCCAGCGCGATGCGGTCGCGGGGCAGTCCCTGCTCCACCAGCGCCGCGATGGCCGCGTCGACGGCGGCGAGGCCGCGTTCCACGAAAGGCTCCATCTGGGCCGAGGGCGCAAGGAAGGAGGTGGGCCACCACGTCATCCCCGGCGCCTGAGGGGCCGCCAGCGCGAGGTCCGGCAGCCCCAGCGCGTGGCCGAGGTCGAGGATGCCCTCGGCCGTCGCGCCCCGCCCGTGGAGGAGGACAAGGCCCCCCCGCGCCCTGTCGGGCCGGGCCCCGCCGTAGCTCAGCTCGACCATCACGCCACCTTCAGCGGCGGGAGAACCGCCTCGATCCGGTCGCGGATGCGCTCGTATTGCGGCGGCAGCTTCAGCGCCTCGCCCAGATGTGCGGCGTCCTCGTCCACCGCGAAGCCCGGCGGGTCGGTCGCGATCTCGAAGAGGACGCCGCCCGGCTCGCGGAAGTAGATCGCGTTGAAATACTGCCGGTCGATCACCGGCGTCACCGCGTGGCCCGCCGCCGCCAGCGCCTCGCGCCACTCGAGCTGATCGGCATCGTCCTCGGCCCGGAAGGCGACGTGGTGGATCGTCCCCGCGCCCTGACGCCCGATCGAGGGCGCGTCCGAGCGCATGAGGTCCACGAATGTCCCCCGCGCGTCGCCGGGGGCCTTCAGGCGCAGCCGCTCGACGCCGCCAACGGTCTCATGGCCCGCCTCCTCGTAGCCGAAGATGCCGGTCAGAAGCCGCGCGGTCGGTCCGATATCGCGTTCCCAGAGCGTGACGCCGTGGAACCCGTCGAGCGCCGCATCGCCCGCGCGGTCCGTCTCGACCAGTTCCACCGGCGCACCGTCGGGGTCGCGGAGCGTGATGACCCGCGCGCCGAAACGCTCCACCGGACCGTCGAAGTCGACCGCGTCCTCGGCCAGCCGCTCCATCCAGCCGTCGAAGCCGCCCTTCGGCACGGCGTAGGAATAGCTCGCCGCCATCCCGGGGCCGGCGCGCCCCGGGCCCGCATCCGCGAAGGGAAAGAAGGTCAGGATCGTGCCAGGCGCGCCGGTCGCGTCGCCGTAATAGAGGTGATAGGTGCCGGGGTCGTCGAAGTTCACAGTCTTCTTGACGAGGCGTTGACCCAGCCTGCCCGTGAAGAAGTCCACGTTGGCCTGAGGCGGGCCCGAGATGGCGGTGACGTGGTGGATGCCGGGAATGGTGCGGGGCATGTCCGTTGCTCCTCCGAATGTGTGCGTGCTGCGCCGTGCGCGTCTGGGGGAGAGATGTCGCGCGGCTGCCCCTGCATCAATGCACGGGAGCGCAGGGTTTCTGTGCCCGCCCGCACAGGCTCTCAGGCCGAGCGCTCGTCCTCCGCCGCCCTCCCGGCCCGGTCGGCATGGCGCCAGAGGACGATTTCCGCCAGCACCGAAAGCGCGATCTCGTGCGGATCGACGGCGCCGAGGTCGAGGCCCGCGGGGCTTTTCAGCCGCTCGACGCGCTCGCGCTCCATCCCCTCGCCGATCATGCGGTCGATGAGGACGCGCGCCTTGCGGCGGCTCGCCACCATCGAGACGCGCCGCGCGGGCGTCGCGAGACCCCGGCGGAGCGCGTCGGCGTCGCCCTTGCCCTGCGAGGCGATCACCACGAAGTCGCCCTCGCCGAGATGGAGCGGCCCGAGATCGTCGGGGTCGAACGCCGTCGCCGCCTCCGCCCCGGCCTCGATGCCCATGGGCCGCGCCACCCGCAGCCCCGCGAGTGCGCCATGCGCCGCGATGGCCCGCGCGATGGGCGTGTCGCCGAAGACGACGAGGCGCGGCGGATGGGCATAGGGCTCGATCAGGAGGTCGACCGTCCCGCCCGAGGGGCAGCCGCTCTTGTAGAGATGCGCGCCGTCGGGGTCGGTCATGGCGACGACCTTCTCCGACGGCTTCACCCGGATGACGCGGGGCGCGCCCTCGGCCATCGCTGCGGCGGCAGCCGTGCGGACCGCGCGTTGCACGCAGGCGCCGCCGAGGTGGCCGAGGATCTCGCCCGCCTCCGTCACCGCGGCCTTGGCGCCCGCCTTGGCGGAGGTCGCGTCGGCCGTGCGCATCACCGTCGCCACGCAGAAGGGCGCGCCGGTGCGGCGCAGGCGCTCGATCGTGTCGAAGATCTCGAAGCGGGCCATGAGTTCTCCTGTCAGAGGCGCGCGAACTCGGCCTCGAGCGCCGACAGCGCCTCGAGCGTATTCGCGGGAAGATGGGCGTCGAGGTGGGGCTCGGCCGCGCGCATGGCGGCGGCGACGGGGGCATACCCCTCCCACCCCTTGAGCGGGTTCAGCCAGACGATGCGGCGGGCCTTATGGCGGATGCGGGCGAGCGCGGAGGACAGCGCCTCGGGGCTTCCGCTGCAATAGCCGTCCGACAGGATCACGACGACGGTGCGCCCGTCGAGCGCGCGGGCGCCGTGACCCTCGAGGAAGGCCGCGAGGCTGCCCGCGATGTCGGTGCCGCCGCCGAACCCCTCCGCCATGAGCGAGAGGCGTCCCGCCGCGCGGAGCGTGTCGCGGTCGGTCAGCGCGGGCGTGACGCGGATCAGGCGGGTGTGGAACAGGTAGGCGTCGGCCTTGGTGTCGGCGGCGACCAGTCCCTTGAGGAAGGCGAGGAAGACGCGCGCATAGGCGGTCATCGAACCGCTGACGTCGCAGAGCGCCACGATCTTCATCGGCCGGGGCGGCCGCGCGCGGCGGTAGAGGTCGAGGGGCTCGCCCCCCCGCGCGAGGCTCGCGCGCTGGATGCGGCGCATGTCGAGCGCCGGGCCCCTGAGCGCCTGCCTCCGGCGGCGGGAGCGGCGGTCGCGGATGGCGCGGGCGATGCGGCGGGCCACCGCCTCGGCCTCGCGCAAGGTCGCCTCGTCGGTCAGTTCGCGCAGGTCGCGGCGGGCGAGGGTCGCGGTCCGCGTCGCGAGGAGCCGCCCCTCGGCCCCCTCCGCCTCGCCGTCCCCCTCCCCGGCCGTGTCGGGCTCGGCCTCCGCCTCGCCGCCGCCCGTCTCGCCGAAATGCCCGGCCCAGAGCGATGGCCGCGCCGACTGCACGCGGACATGGGCCGACGCCTCGCCATTCCGCGTCCTGCCGGCGTTGAACCAGTAGGCGTCGAAGAGGTCGTCGAAGCGCCGCCACCCCTCCGCGTCCGGCACGAGGAGCGCGGCGAGCGCCATGCGCGCCTCCGCCGGGTCGAGCGCGTCGACCTCCGACAGCGCGGCGAGCGCGTCCGCCGTCTCGCGGGGCCCGAGCTTCATGCCGTTCATCCGCAGATGCCCGACGAAGCCCGCCACCCGGTCGGCCAGCCCCTCCGCGCGCGCCGGAAAGCGGGTTACGGCGGGCATCAGGCGACCTTCCCGATCAACCGGTCCATGACCTCGCGCGGGGCCGCGTCGCGGTCGGCGGCGGTCTTCAGGAGGCACACGAGCGTCGCCTGCACGACCTCGGGGGCCTGCGCCATGTCGTTGACCCCGAGCCCCGAGAGCGCGGCGGCCCAGTCGAGCATCTCGGCGATCCCCGGCGCCTTCTCCAGTTCCTCCCGCCGGAGCGCCTGCACGACGCCCACGATCTGCCGGGCGAGCTGCGCCTCGAGCCCCGGCATCCGCGCGGCGAGGATGGCGAGTTCGGTCTCCCGGTCGGGATAGTCCACGTAGCCGTAGAGGCAGCGGCGCCGGAGCGCGTCGGACAGGTCGCGCGTGCCGTTCGCCGTCAGGATCACGATGGGCCGCGCGCGCGCGCGAATGGTGCCGAGCTCGGGGATCGTGACCTGGAAGTCGGACAGGATCTCGAGGAGGTAGGCCTCGAACTCCTCGTCCGCGCGGTCGATCTCGTCGATGAGGAGGACGGGCGGCGCGTCCTCGCCGATGGCCTCGAGGAGCGGGCGCTTGAGGAGATAGGTCTCCGAGAACAGCGCCGCCTCGTCGGTCCCGCCCCTGGCCTCGGCGGCCCGGATCGCGAGGAGCTGGCGCTGGTAGTTCCACTCGTAGATCGCGTGGCTCGCGTCGAGGCCCTCGTAGC
>NZ_JBQLZP010000002.1:0-1873 GCF_052168335.1 Roseicyclus sp.
CCGATCTGGCGTCCGGGTCGGCTTCGGCGCAGGCGGTGCCGTGCCGGCCGCACCCTTCGGTTCCGCCGCCTTGGCCCGCGCGGGCGTCGCCGCCCGGCCCCCGGCCGCCCGCTGCGCGGCCATGTCGCTCCAGCCGCCCGCGTAGACGGTCGCGCGCCCGCCCTCCTCCAGCGCCACCGTCGCCGTCGCCACCCGGTCGAGGAAGTCGCGGTCGTGGCTCACCAGGAGGACGGTGCCGTCATAGGCGCCGAGCACATCTTGCAGAAGATCGAGCGTCTCCACGTCGAGGTCGTTCGTCGGCTCGTCGAGGACCAGCAGGTTCGAGGGCTTCGCCATGATCCGCGCGAGCAGCAGCCGCGCCTTCTCGCCCCCCGACAGCGAGCGCACCGGCGCCCGCGCCTGCGCCTCGTCGAAGAGGAATTCCTTCAGGTAGCCTACCACGTGCTTTGGCGTGCCGCGCACCATGACCTGGTCCGAGCGCCCCGAGACGCCGGTGACGGGATCGTCCGTCAGGCTCTCCCAGAGCGTCGCGTCCGGGTCGAGCGCCGCGCGCGCCTGGTCGAAGACCGCGAGCTCGAGCCCGGTGCCGAGCGTCACCCCGCCCGTGTCGGGCGCGATCTCGCCCGTCAGCATCTTGAGGAGCGTCGTCTTCCCCGCCCCGTTCGGCCCGACCAGCGCGACCCGGTCGCCGCGCAGCACACGGAGGTCAAAGGGCGCGATGATCGTGCGCCCGCCATGGCTCTTGGAGATGCCGCGCGCCTCGATCACGCGCTTGCCGCTCGCCGGCCCGCTCTCGAGCGCCATGGCGGCCGCCCCCGTGCGCGCGATCATCCCCGCCCGCTCCTCGCGGAGCTTCGCGAGCTCCCGCACCCGGCCCTGGTTGCGCTTGCGCCGGGCGCTGATCCCTTCGACGGCCCATTTCGCCTCGGCCTTGATCTTGCGGTCGAGCTTGTGGCGGGCGAGGTCCTCCTCCTCCCAGATGCGGTCGCGCCAGTCCTCGAACTGCTCGAAGCCCCGGTCCATCCGCCGCACCGCGCCCCGGTCGAGCCAGAGCGTCGCGCGCGCGAGCCGCCTGAGGAAGGCGCGGTCGTGCGAGATGACGATGAAGGCGGCCTTCGTGCGGGCGAGTTCCCCCTCCAGCCACTCGATGGCCGCGATGTCGAGGTGGTTCGTGGGCTCGTCGAGCAGCATGAGGTCCGGCGCCTCCGCCAGGAGCCGCGCCAGCGCCGCACGCCGCTTCTCCCCGCCCGAGGCCCGGTCGGCGCGGGTCGAGAGATCGAGGTCGAGCCCCTCGGCCGCCGCCTCCACCCGCCAGGTCTCGGAGGTCCCGAGCGTCGCGGTGGCGAAATCGCCGAGCGTGGCGAAGCCCGCGAAGTCCGGGTCCTGCTCGAGATAGCCGACCGTCGTGCCCTCCGGCAGCACCCGCGCGCCCGCGTCGGGCTCGACGAGGCCCGCCATGACCTTCATCAGCGTCGACTTGCCCGACCCGTTCCGCCCCACCAGCGCCAGCCGGTCGCCCGGATGCACCACGAGGTCGAGCCCCTCGAAGACGGGATCGCCCCCGAAGCCGAGGGTCAGTCCGCTGAGCTGGAGGATCGGTGCATTCGCCATGGCGCCGAGGTATTGGGCCGCCCCGCCCCCGTCAATGGCGCCGTCAATGGCGCCTGCAAGGACGCGCGACGCGCCCCCCGATCACTCCGCGGCACAACCCGCCCCGCCGCAGCGACACCCGCACGCCGACCCGCCCCGGAAGGCGCCGCCCCGCCCCTTCATCCTGGCGATAAACTCCCGCCGGAGGCACCAGCGCCGTCGAGGGGCTCCAAGCCCCTCGACGGCGCTTCCCCCCCGGCGACGGCGCAGCCGGCGCAAACCC
>NZ_JBQLZP010000003.1:0-2697 GCF_052168335.1 Roseicyclus sp.
AGACATGCGTTGCGAGCGAATCGTCGATCTCGGCTTCGGTCGGCGCGGGCTGCGCGAGCCCGGCCGCGACCAGCGCGGCATAGGCGCGGTCGCGCGCCGCCTCGGTGTTCAGCTGCGCCACGGGGAGGCCGCCCACCATGCCGTCGGCCACGTTCGCGGCGAGGATGTCGCGCCGCCCGGTCGCGCTGATCGGTGCGGGCGCGAGGCCCGCCTCGACCAGCATCGCGTAGGCCGCGCCACGGTCGATGTCGGTGCCGGGCTCCAGCGTGCGGGCGAGGTTGATCCCCTCGGGCAGCTCGGCCGCCACCTCCGTCCGCGTCGCGAGCAGCGGGTTCAGCGTGGCGCGGGCCGCGAGGCTCACGTTGCCCGCGAGGCTCTCGATGGCGGCCACGCGGTCGGCGTCATCGGTGTCGAAGGCGATGACCAGTTTCGGCAGCAGTACCTCGGCGAAGGCGGCCACGTCCGGGTCCTCCTCGGTGCCGAGGAGATCGCGCAGGAGCGGCAGGTGCGTCTCCTCCGGCGCGTCGTCGATGGCCTCGAGCGCCGCCAGCCGTTCGGCCGGGTCGTCCGAGCCGAGCTGGAAGGCCACGAGCGCCGAGGCGATCACCGTCTGCACGCCGCGGTTCGGGCGGAGCTGCGAGACCTCGCGGCTGGTGGCCGTGCCGACGACCTCGCCCGTGGTGATGTCGAGCAGCGTCAGCGGATCGCCGTCGGGGTCCTCCACGTAGACGAAGATCCCGTCGGCGTTGCGCTGGTAGACCTCGCGGGCGGCCCAGGTGGCGAGGAACCGCGGCACCTCGGGCAGCTCGCTGGCGATGAGGAGGTCGAGAACCTCCTGCACCGTCTGGCGCGAGGCGTCGGCGACGAGATCGGCGCGGGACTGGAGGACGGATTGCAGGTCCTGGGCGGTTTCCACCGTGTCGGCGCGCAAGGGCTGCGCCGAAAGCAGGACGACGCCGACGAGCGCGGCGAGAAGGGCACGTATCATTCCGGGACTGCTCGGGCAGGAGGATGCGGGCGGCCCGCCAGGGGACCGCCCGCCATGTCGTCTCAGTAGTTCGACTGGATCTGCACGCAGGTCTGCGTCTCGGTGTTGTACATGCCGCAGCCGAGGCCCGGCCAGTCGGACTCGAGCACCGCCGATTCCGGCAGGTAGTCGGTCCAGGCGTCGCCGGGAACCGGCTCGGTCTGGCTGATGATGTCGAACTGCCCGTCGGCGCGGATCTCGCCGATCAGCACGGGCTTGGTCAGGTGGTGGTTCGGAAGCATCTCGGCGATGCCGCCGGTCAGGTTCGGAACCTGGATGCCGTACATCGCCTCGCGCACCGCGTCGACGTCGGTCGTGCCCGCCGCCTCGACCGCCTGAACCCACATGTTGAAGCCGATGTAGTGGGCTTCCATCGGGTCGTTGGTCGGGCGCGCCTCGTCGCCGATGAAGGCGTGCCAGGCCTCGATGAAGGCCTCGTTCTCCGGCGTGTCGGCGGACATGAAGTAGTTCCACGCCGCGAGGTGCCCGGCCAGCGGCGCGGTGTCGAAGCCGGCAAGCTCCTCCTCGCCCACCGAGAAGGCGACGACGGGGATGTCGTCGGCGGCCACGCCCTGCGCGGCAAGCTCCGCGTAGAAGCCCACGTTCGCGTCACCGTTGATCGTCGAGATCACGCCGACCTGCTGCCCGCCTTCGCCGAGCGCGACCACGTCGGCCACGATCGAGGACCAGTCGGAATGGCCGAAGGGCGTGTAGTTGACGAAGATGTTCTCCTGGGGGATGCCCGCGTCGAGCAGGTACTGCTCGAGGATGCGGTTCGTCGTGCGCGGATAGACGTAGTCCGTGCCGAGGAGCGCGAAGACTTCGACCCCGAGCTCGTTGAGGTAGTAGTCTACCGCCGGGATCGCCTGCTGGTTCGGCGCGGCGCCGGTGTAGAAGACGTTGCGGCTGGATTCCTCGCCCTCGTACTGCACGGGGTAGAACATCAGGCCGTTCAGTTCCTCGAGGACCGGGAGCACCGACTTGCGGCTCACCGAGGTCCAGGCGCCGAAGATCACGTCGACCTCGTGCACGGTCAGAAGCTCGCGCGCGCGCTCGGCGAAGAGCGGCCAGTCGGACGCGGGGTCGACGACGACGGGCACGATCTCCTGCCCGAGAAGGCCGCCGGCCGCGTTCTGCTGCTCGATGAGCATCAGCATCACGTCACGCAGCGTCGTCTCGGAGATCGCCATCGTTCCGGTGAGCGAATGGAGGATCCCGACGCGGATTTCTGCGCTTGCAGCATTGGCGGAGACAAGCGCCAAGGCGCTTGCGAGTAGCAACTTTTTCATACGAATGTCCCAGGTTCTTGAGCAGGCATTTTGCTGCCGCAGAAAATTGAACCCGGATTGACCCTGTGTTGTCTGCCGTTAAATTGGCGGCGGGGTGGTGCGTTTTATGCACCAGGCGAGGGCTGGCGGATGCGGCATCTCAGGATCTACCGGGCGATCCGCCTGATCCAGCGCACGGGGTCGATCCGCAAGGCCGCGGAACTCCTCGCGATTTCGCCCTCGGCGCTGAACCGCTCCGTCCAGGGCTTCGAGGAGGAGCTCGGTCTGCCCGTCTTCGACCGCGTGACCGGCGGCGTGCGGCTGACCAGCGCGGGCGAGCTGCTGCTCGACCTGCTGGACCGTCACATGACCGAGTTCGACGACTTCCGGACGCAGCTCGTG
>NZ_JBQLZP010000004.1:0-12984 GCF_052168335.1 Roseicyclus sp.
AGCGCAGAGCGGGGGCCCGATTCTCCGGCGCCATCTGGCCCGGCTTCGTCGACGCGATCACCGCCCTCCTGATGGTGATGATCTTCGTCCTGACGATCTTCATGGTCGTGCAATACGTCCTGCGCGAGGAGATCACGAACCAGGACGACGAGCTCAACACGCTGAACGCGCGGCTGAACGAGCTGTCGCAGGCGCTCGGCCTCGAGACGTCGCGCGCCGACCGGCTGGAGACGCGCGTGGCGACGCTGTCGGGATCGCTCGAGGCGGCGGAGCGGCAGGTGTCCGAGCAGCAGGCGCTCATCGCCTCGCTCACCGCTGAAGGCGAGCGGCAGGCGGCGCGCATCGCCTCCTTCGAGGAGCAGGTGGCCTCCCTCATCGCGCAGAATGCCGAGCTCGGCGCCGCCCGCGACGCGGCCGAGGCCGAGGCCGCCGAGGCGATCAGCGCGGCCGAAGCGCTCGACCTCGCGCTCGCCACCGCGCGGGAGGAGATCGACGCCGCCGCCGAGGCCGCCCGCCTCGACGCCGCGCGGCGCGAGGCGCTCGAGGCGCTGATCGCGTCGCTCGAGACCGAGGCCGCGGCCCGCGAGACTGAACTGGCGGAGGCCGAGGCGGCGCTGAGCGAGGCCGAGGCCGCGCGCCTCGTCGAGGCCGCCGCCGCCGAGGCGCTGCGCGAGCGGCTCGAGAATGCCGATGCGGAGCTGACCTCGATGACCCTCGCGCTCGAGGAGCAGCGCCGCCGCGCGGAGGAGACGCTGACCCTGCTGGCCGCCGCCGATGCCGCGCGGGAGGACCTCGCCACCCGCCTCGCCGCGGCGCTCGCCCAGGTCGAGGCGCGGGGCAGCGTCGAGGAACAGCTCGCCGCCGCCCAGATCGAGGCCGAGCGCATGGCCGCCCGGCTCGAGAACCGCGACCTCGAGATGTCCGAACTGGAGGAGCAGCTCGCGCTCGCCCTCAGCCGTATCGAGAGCGCGGAGGCGAGCGCCGCGGCGCGGCTGGCCGAGCTCGAGGCGCGCATCCGCGATGCCGAGGCCCGCGCCGAGGCCGCGGGCGTGGAGCTCGCCGCGCGCGAGACCGACATGTCCGCGCTCGAGGCCGAACTCGCCGAAGCCCTCCGCGCCCGCCTCGCCGCCGAGGCGGAGGGCGCCGAGGCGCTGTCCGCCGCCGAGGAGCGCGCGCGCCTTCTCGCGCAGGCCAATGCCGAACTGGAGGACGCCGAGGCCTCCTCGGCCCAGAGCGAGCGGCAGGTCGCCCTCCTCAACGAGCAGGTGGCCGCGCTCCGCACGCAGCTGTCGTCGCTGCAGGCGCTCCTCGACGCGGCGGCGGAGGAGGACCGCATGGCCGAGGTGCAGATCGAGGCGCTGGGCTCGCAGCTCAACACCGCGCTCGCCCGCCTCGCCGCCGAGCAGAGCCGGCTGGCCGAGAGCGAGACGGCGCGCGCCGAACTCGAGGCCGCCGAGGCCGCCCGCCTCGCCGCCGAGGCGCAGGAGCTCGAGCGCTACCGCTCCGAGTTCTTCGGACGGCTCCGCGAGCTGCTGGAGGGCCGCGAGGGCGTGCGGATCGAGGGCGACCGCTTCGTCTTTTCCTCCGAGGTCCTCTTCGACGTGGGCTCGGCCGACCTCGCGCCGGAGGGTCTGGCGCAGATCCAGGGCGTTGCGCAGCTCCTGACCGAGATCGCCGACGAGATCCCCGAGGGCATCGAGTGGATCATCCGCGTCGACGGCCACACCGACAACCAGCAGATCGGTGCGGGCGGCGCCTTCGCGAACAACTGGGAACTGAGCCAGGCGCGCGCGCTGTCGGTGGTGCTCTACATGTCCGAGGAACTGGGCATTCCGCCCTCGCGGCTGGCGGCGACGGGCTTCGGCGAGTATCGCCCCATCGCGTCCAACGAGACGCCCGAGGGGCGCGCCGCGAACCGCCGGATCGAGCTGAAGCTGACGGAAAGGTGAGGGGTGCGATTATTCGTACGAATAATCGCAGGCGAGCGGCGCCGTTGAGCCGCTACCCGTCGTCCGTCTCGAGCGCGGCCAATCCGCGCCTGGCGAGGCCGACCATCGCGGGATTCCTGTCGAGGTAGTAGGGCAGCGCCATGACGCATTGCCACGCCACCCGCGCACGTCCGCGCGCCACCGTGGCGGCGTCGGGGTCGAGTTGATCCAGAAACCGGGACCGTGCGGGCGGATCTAGAAGGAACCAGGCCGGGATCAGGTCGTAGGCCGGGTCGCCCAGGGTGACGAAGGACCAGTCGATCACGGCAACCAGCTTGCCGTGGGCAATGATCAGATTGCCGGGGACCAGATCTCCATGAAGCCAGACCGGCCGCCCGTCCCACGGGCGCGCGCTCAACCCCGCCTCCCAAGCGGCGATGGCCGGGCCGAGACCGGTCAGGCCCGCCGCTGCGGCGTCGTTGAGCGACCGACGAAAGGCCGAGTCATCGGGTGCAAGCGGGCCGCCGCGAGGTCCCAGGGCGACGATGTCCGGCGGTCTCATGCCATGCAGCGCACGCAGGAACGCCGCGAGCCGGTCGGCCAGGTCGCCCTGGTCCGACGGCATCGCCACCGTCGCGTCCTCGCCTTCGATCCATGGTTGGATCGTCCATGGCAGAGGCGGGTTCGTGGCGATGCGCCCGATGGCCTCGACCCGGGGGAACGCAAGGGGCAGATGGTGGCCGAACAAGCGCATGTGTTGCAGACAACGTGCCTCGTTCGCGAAGATGCGGGCCATTTGTAACTCGAGCGGCATGCGCAACAGATGGTGCTCGCCGAGCCGGAACACGCGCGTTTCCGTGCCGCCGTGGACGAGCGGCGTGACCGGCAGTCCTGCAAATGCCGGCGCACCGGTTGCAAGCGCGTCACGGATCTGCGCCTCGGTGACGGGGACGGTCTGGGCGTGCATGGGCTTTCGGACGAGACGAAAAGGGCGGGCCAATCGGCCCGCCCCCGTCCTAGCAGATGCCGACCCGATCAGTCCGCCGTCAGCAGCGGCGGCTTCTTGGAGCTGAGGCGCGGATTGCCCGGCTCCTCGAAGCGGAGGTCGATCTTGCCGTCCTTCATGCCGACCTTCACGTTGCCGCCCTTGGCGAGCTTGCCGAAGAGAAGCTCCTCCGCGAGCGGCTTCTTGATGTGCTCCTGGATGACGCGGCCGAGGGGACGCGCGCCCATCTTGTCGTCGTAGCCCGCTTCGGCCAGCCACTCGGCGGCGGGTTTCGTCAGCTCGATGGTGACGTTGCGGTCCATCAGCTGCGCCTCGAGCTGGAGGACGAACTTCTCGACCACCGAGAGGATCGTGTCCCGCCCGAGCGGCGCGAAGGAGATCACGGCGTCGAGGCGGTTGCGGAACTCCGGCGTGAAGGTCCGCTCGATGGCGGCCGTGTCCTCGCCCTCGCGGCGGTCGCGGCCGAAGCCGATGGCGGCCTTCTGCATGTCGGCGGCGCCCGCGTTCGAGGTCATGATCAGGATCACGTTGCGGAAGTCCACCTTGCGGCCGTTGTGGTCGGTCAGCGTGCCGTGGTCCATCACCTGCAGGAGGATGTTGAACACGTCCGGGTGCGCCTTCTCGATCTCGTCGAGCAGGAGCACGCAGTGCGGATGCTGGTCCACGCCGTCGGTCAGGAGGCCGCCCTGGTCGAAGCCCACGTAGCCCGGAGGCGCGCCGATGAGCCGCGAGACCGCGTGCTTCTCCATGTATTCCGACATGTCGAAGCGCAGCAGTTCCACGCCCAGGCTCGAGGCGAGCTGCTTGGCCACCTCGGTCTTGCCGACGCCCGTGGGACCGGCGAAGAGGTAGTTGCCGATGGGCTTCTCGGGCTCGCGCAGGCCCGCCCGGGCGAGCTTGATCGAGGCCGACAGCGCCTCGATCGCCGCGTCCTGTCCGAAGACCACGCGCTTGAGCGTGCCTTCGAGGTCCTTGAGCACCTCCGCGTCGTCCTTGGAGACGTTCTTGGGCGGGATGCGGGCGATCTTGGCCACGACCTCCTCGATCTCGCGGGCGCCGATGGTCTTGCGCCGCTTCGACTCCGCCACAAGATGCTGCGCCGCGCCCGCCTCGTCGATGACGTCGATGGCCTTGTCCGGCAGCTTGCGGTCATTGATGTAGCGGGCCGACAGCTCCACCGCCATCTTGATCGCATCGGCCGTGTAGCGGACCGAGTGGTGATCCTCGAAATAGGGCTTGAGGCCCTTGAGGATCTTCACCGCGTCCTCGACCGAGGGCTCGTTCACGTCGATCTTCTGGAACCGGCGGCTCAGCGCGCGGTCCTTCTCGAAGTGCTGGCGGAACTCCTTGTAGGTGGTGGAGCCCATGCAGCGCAGCTTGCCGCCCTGGAGCGCGGGCTTCAGGAGGTTGGAGGCGTCCATCGCCCCGCCGGAGGTCGCCCCCGCACCGATCACGGTGTGGATCTCGTCGATGAAGAGGATCGCGTCGGGGTGATCCTCGAGCTCCTTGACGACGGCCTTCAGCCGCTCCTCGAAGTCGCCGCGGTAGCGGGTGCCGGCCAGCAGCGCGCCCATGTCGAGCGAGTAGATCGTGGCGCCGCGCAACACCTCGGGGGTCGCGCCCTCGACGATCTTCTTGGCGAGGCCCTCGGCGATGGCGGTCTTGCCCACGCCGGGGTCGCCCACGAGAAGCGGGTTGTTCTTGCGCCGCCGGCAGAGCACCTGGATGCAGCGCTCGACCTCGTGCTCGCGCCCGATGAGGGGGTCGACGTCGCCCTTCACCGCCTTGGCGTTGAGATCGACGCAATACTTGGCGAGGGCCGATTCCTTGTTGTCGGCCTCGGTCGTCTCGGCCTGGGTGGTCTTCGCCTCCTCGTCGCCGTCGGAGGCGCCGGTCACGGGCCGGCTCTCGCCGTAGGAGGGGTCCTTGGCGACGCCGTGGGCGATGAAGTTGACCGCGTCGTAACGGGTCATGTCCTGCTCCTGCAGGAAGTAGGCGGCGTTGCTCTCGCGCTCGGCGAAGATGGCGACCAGCACGTTGGCGCCCGTCACCTCGGTCCGGCCGGAGGACTGCACGTGGATCGCGGCGCGCTGGATCACGCGCTGGAAGGCGGCGGTCGGCACGGCCTCCGACCCGTCGACATCCGTGACCAGCGTGGACAGGTCGTCCTCGATGAAGTTCACCAGCGTCGTGCGCAGCGCCTCGAGATCGACGCTGCACGCCTTCATCACCTTCTGCGCGTCGGGTTCGTCGATCAGCGCGAGCAGCAGGTGCTCGAGCGTCGCGAGCTCGTGGCGCCGCGCGTTCGCGTTCGCGAGCGCCGCGTGGATGGCCTGCTCAAGGGTTGTCGAAAAAGATGGCACGCGCGTGCTCCTTTCGGTGTCGTCGAGGGGGCCTCCGCCATTCCCCGATCATGGCCTCATGTGCTTAAGCTTTGGTTTTCTGCAGCGTCTTTCAAGCAATTTCTGCGCAAATATCGGTGTTGAGGGACAGGCCTTGCACAAGCTCTTGGTTCCGCTGGGGTATGCAAAAAAACAGGCGGCGCATGGGCGGACGTGGCGTCGGTCGCGTTTCGGACAGCCCGTCAGGGCGGGCGGCCCCGGGGGGTCGAGCGACCCCGGATGCGGGTTCCGCGACCCTTCGCGGCGGGTCGAGGTCCCGGGAAACGGCGGCGTCAGAAACTGTCCTTGCGGCGCCGGATCTCGGCGAAGACCTCGGCGTCGGCCGCCGATGACATACCTAGGTGCGACTTCACCCCGGACAAGCCCGCGCGCAGGAACGGGTTGGTGTCGAGCTCCTCGCCGAGGCGCGAGGGCACCGTCGGCCGCCCCTCGGCCCGTGCCGCGTCCACGGCCTCGGCGCGCGCCCGAAGGTCGGCGTTGTCCGGCTCGATCGTCAGCGCGAAGCGGGCGTTCGACCGGGTGTATTCGTGGCCCGAGCACACCAGCGTGTCGCGGGGCAGGGCGGCGAGCTTGGAGAGGCTCTCCCACATCTGCGGCGCCGTCCCCTCGAAGAGCCGCCCGCAGCCGAGCGCCATGAGGCTGTCGGCGGTGAAGACGGCGCGGGCCTCGGGGAAGTGGAAGGCGACGTGTCCGACGGTGTGCCCGGAGACGTCGATGACCGCGCCCTCCAGGTCGCCGACGCGCACCACGTCTCCTTCCGCAACGGCGTGGTCGAGGGGCGGCAGGCGGCCCGCGTCGGCCGCGGCGCCCCAGACCTCGGCGCCGGTCGCGCGGCGCAGGTCCTCCACGCCGCCGATGTGGTCGTGGTGGTGGTGCGTGATCAGGATGTCGGTCAGCGTCCAGCCGCGCGCCTTCAGCGCTGCCGCGATGGGCGCGGCCTCCGGCACGTCCACGACGGCGGTGTCGCCGGTGGCCGGATCGTGCAGCAGATACGCGTAGTTGTCCTTTAGGCAGGGGATCGTGACCACTTCGGGGCCGGTCGAACTGGGCATGGCAATTCGCCTCCGCTCGGGTAAGGTTCGGGTGCTTTCGGGAGACAGCCTCGCGCAGGAGGCAGGGGAAAGGCAATGCACCTGGATGTGATCGACCTGCGGCAGTTCTACTACCGCACGCGGCTCGGCCGGACCGCGCAGAAGGCGATCCGCGACCAGATGCTGACCTTCTGGCCCGAGGCCAAGGGGCAGACGGTCATAGGCTTCGGCTTCGCGGTGCCGCTCCTGCGCCCCTATCTCGGCGAGGCGCGGCGGGTCATCGGGCTGATGCCGGCGGAGCAGGGGGTGATGCCCTGGCCCGCGGGGCTCGACAACGTCTCGGTCCTCTGTCGCGAGGGCCTCTGGCCGATCGAGACGGGGCACGCCGACAAGGTCGTGTGCCTGCACGGGCTGGAGACGTCGGAGCATCCGGCCTCGGTCCTCGAGGAATGCTCGCGCGTGCTCGGGCCGGGGGGGCGCGCGCTCTTCATCGTGCCGAACCGGGGCGGGCTCTGGGCGCGGCGGGACAAGACGCCCTTCGGCTTCGGGCGTCCCTACACGCTCAGCCAGCTCGAGGCGCAGCTCAAGCGCCACGACTTCGTGCCCGAGCGCCATTGCGCCGCCCTCTTCGCGCCGCCCTCGGAGCAGCGGTTCTGGATCCGCGCCGCCGACATGGTGGAGAAGCTCGGCTCGCGGCTGCCGGGCCAGCGGGGGGGCGGCGTGCTGATCGTGGAGGCCTCCAAGCGCGTCTACGCGCCGCTCGGCCCCGGCCTGGCCGAACGCGTGCGCCGGCCGCTGCGCGTGCTCGAGGGGGCGCCGCAGCCCGCGGGCGCGACGGGGCGCGGACAGGTCTGAGGGATCAGCCGAAGAGGGCGGAGATTTCCGTGACCGGGCGGTTCGCGAGGAACTGCGGCGGTTCCACCTGCCGGGAATCCTCGGTCACCATCGTGTCGCCCGAGGCGGGGTCGAAGCTCGCCTCGAAGCGCCCGAGATCGACCTCGCCGAGCTTCTGGAGCCCGTGCGCCTCGATGAACTCGCTCTCGGTTCCCGTCACGCTGCCCGCGGGCAGGTCCTGCCCCTCCGGCAGCATGTAGAAGGCGAGCGCATAGCGCAGGCCCACCGAGGTCTCGGTCTGGCCGGCGGTGTCGAAGACGCTGTGGACGGCGAGGATCTGGCCGGGCAGATCGGGGGCGATGTTCAGCGTCAGCTCGTCCCCCGGCCCCAGGCTGGTGCGGAACCCGGCATCGGTCGCCTCGGCGCCCGAAGCGCCCGGTCCGCCGAGGGCGACCGACAGGATCTCGGTCGGCTCGCCGTCGTCGTAGTCGATGTCCGCCGGCGGAAGCGTCCGGCCGGCCAGCGCCTCGAACTCCTCGTTGGTCAGTTCCGCGACGACCGCGTCCTCGATGAAGTCCGCACCGAGGGCGTCGGCCTCCTCCTCGGCGGGCAGGAAGGCCTCGCTCGTCGGCGTGGTGTCGGGGCCGCGCATGCCGAGGGCGGCATACATGTCGAGCCGCGCGATCAGGTCCTCGTCGCCGCCGAGACCCGCGGCCGCATCCTGCGCGTCCTGGTCGTCGTCGCGCCGGTCGTCGTCGTCGTCGTCGCTCCGTGCGCTGACGTCGGTCAGCGCGTTGGACGCTCCGAAGGCGCCGAGAACGGTGAGGGTAAAGATTGACAACATGCTGGCCCCGGCCCGCCTCCAAGCTGCTTTAACGGATTCTAAAGCATTGGATTTGGGTCAAAAGCGGGTTGCCGTGCGGTGTGAATGTGGCGCTGGCGCGGCAATTTCGCGGGTCGGCGGCCGCGCACGCAACCTGGAGGCGTCGCAAGCCAGGGAAGAATCGTCGCGGCGGGCCCTTCCGGGGCGGCGGCGCGCAGGGCGATGCGCTAGCTTCAAAGCGTCGCAGACGGGGCGGCTTCGACTATCGACCTGATCCGCTTCGCTTTTCCGCTGTTGCGAACGCGTCTTGTGGCGGTTGCAGCATCAGGAGCCCTCTGCTACATCCACGGCGATTTTAGGGGAACCGGCTGCCATCTGCCGCCGAGACGCGAAAAAACCCGGAGGTGCCGGCCGGCGCCTGCCCGGGTCAAGCATGTGAAAGGGTGGACGTGAGCGAACCTGCTTCGATCTCGACCGGCATCGCCGCGCGATACGCGACCGCTATGTTCGAACTGGCTCAGGAGGGTGGGGCGCTCGACGCGCTCGAGGCCGATGTCGGCGCCCTCGAGGCCGCGCTGGCCGATAGCGCCGACCTCCGCGACGTCATCACCTCGCCGCTCTACGGCCGGGACGAGACGCAGGCGGCGATGGGCGCGGTCGCCGACGCGATGGGCCTCGACGCGATCACCGGCAACACGCTCCGCCTGATGGCCCAGAAGCGCCGCCTCTTCGTGCTTCCGGCTCTCCTGCGGTCGCTGCGCGCGCGCATCGCCGAGCACAAGGGCGAGGTCACGGCCGACGTGGTCTCGGCCAAGGCGTTGACGAAGGCGCAGTCCGAAAGCCTCCAGAAGGCGCTCTCGGCCTCGGTCGGCCGCGAGGTCCAGCTCAATGCCACCGTCGATGCGAGCCTCATCGGCGGTCTTGTCGTCAAGGTTGGCTCGAAGATGATCGACACCTCGATCCGCTCGAAGCTCAACGCTCTCCAGAACACCATGAAAGAGGTCGGATAAAATGGCGATCCAAGCAGCCGAGATTTCTGCGATCCTGAAGGAACAGATCAAGTCGTTCGGTCAGGATGCCGAAGTTGCCGAAGTGGGCCGCGTGCTCTCGGTCGGCGACGGTATCGCCCGCGTCTACGGCCTCGACAACTGCCAGGCCGGCGAGATGGTGGAATTCCCCGGCGGCGTGCGCGGCATGGCGCTGAACCTCGAGACGGACAACGTCGGCGTCGTGATCTTCGGCTCGGACCGCGAGATCAAGGAAGGCGACACGGTCAAGCGCACGAACTCGATCGTGGACGTGCCCGCCGGCGAGGCGCTGCTCGGGCGCGTCGTCGACGGCCTCGGCAACCCGCTCGACGGCAAGGGGCCGATCGCCACCTCCGAGCGCCGCGTGGCCGACGTGAAGGCGCCCGGCATCATCCCGCGCAAGTCGGTGCACGAGCCGATGGCGACCGGCCTCAAGGCCATCGACGCCATGATCCCGATCGGCCGCGGCCAGCGCGAACTGATCATCGGCGACCGCCAGACCGGCAAGACCGCCGTGGCGCTCGACACGATCCTGAACCAGAAGGTCTACAACGACCGCGCCGGCGACGACGAGAGCAAGAAGCTCTACTGCGTCTACGTCGCCGTGGGCCAGAAGCGCTCGACCGTCGCCCAGCTCGTGAAGAAGCTCGAGGAGACGGGCGCGATGGAATACTCCATCGTCGTCGCCGCGACCGCCTCGGACCCCGCGCCGATGCAGTTCCTCGCGCCCTACGCCGCGACGGCCATGGCGGAATACTTCCGCGACAACGGCCGCCACGCCCTCATCATCTACGATGACCTCTCCAAGCAGGCCGTCGCCTACCGTCAGATGTCGCTCCTGCTGCGCCGCCCGCCGGGCCGCGAAGCCTATCCGGGCGACGTTTTCTACCTCCACTCCCGCCTTCTCGAGCGGTCGGCCAAGCTGAACGAGGAGAACGGCGCGGGCTCGCTGACGGCGCTGCCGGTCATCGAGACGCAGGGCGGCGACGTGTCGGCCTTCATCCCGACGAACGTGATCTCGATCACCGACGGCCAGATCTTCCTCGAGACGGAACTGTTCTACCAGGGCATCCGTCCCGCCGTGAACACCGGTCTCTCGGTGTCGCGCGTGGGCTCCTCGGCGCAGACCAACGCGATGAAGTCGGTCGCGGGCTCGGTGAAGCTGGAGCTCGCGCAGTACCGCGAGATGGCCGCCTTCGCGCAGTTCGGCTCGGACCTCGACGCCGCGACCCAGCGCCTGCTGAACCGCGGCGCGCGCCTGACGGAACTCATGAAGCAGCCGCAGTACTCGCCGCTCACCAACGCCGAGATCGTCGTGGTGATCTTCGCGGGCATCTCGGGCTACCTCGACAAGCTGCCGGTCTCGGACGTGGGCCGCTTCGAGCGGGGCCTCGTGACCTTCATGCGCCAGAAGAAGCAGGACGTGCTCGACTGGATCACGCGGGAGGACCCGAAGATCAAGGGCGAGCCCGCCGACAAGCTGAAGGCCGTTATCAGCGAATACGCCGCCGACTTCGCCTGATCCGGAACATCGCGAGGAGGGTAAAGGCAGATGCCGAACCTCAAGGACCTGAAGAACCGGATCGCGTCGGTCAAGTCGACCCGCAAGATCACCAAGGCGATGCAGATGGTCGCCGCCGCCAAGCTGCGCCGCGCGCAGGAGGCGGCGGAGATGGCGCGCCCCTATGCCGAGAAGATGGAGGCCGTGATGGGCGGCCTCGCCCAGTCGGTCGGCGGCTCTGACAGCGCGCCGCGCCTGCTGGCGGGCACCGGCTCGGACAAGGTGCACCTGCTCGTCGTCATGACGGCGGAGCGGGGCCTCTGCGGGGGCTTCAACTCCTCCATCGTGCGGCTCGCGCGGCAGCGGATCGACAGCCTGCTCGCCTCGGGCAAGACGGTGAAGATCCTCACCGTGGGCAAGAAGGGCCGCGAGCAGCTCAAGCGTGACCACGCCGACCGCTTCGTCGGCCACGTCGATCTCTCGGACGTCAAGCGCCTCGGCTACGCCAACGCCGCCGAGATCGCCTCGGGCATCCTCGGGCGGTTCGACGCGGGCGAGTTCGACGTCGCGACGATCTTCTTCAACCGCTTCCAGTCGGTGATCGCCCAGATCCCGACCGCGACGCAGGTGATCCCGGCGCATTTCGAGGCGCCGCGGGACGCGGGCGAGGGCGGCACGCTCTACGACTACGAACCGTCGGAGGAAGGCGTCCTCGCCGACCTCCTGCCGCGCGGGGTCGCCACGCAGATCTTCACGGCGCTTCTCGAGAACGCCGCCTCCGAACAGGGCGCGCGGATGTCCGCGATGGACAACGCGACCCGCAACGCGGGCGAAATGATCGAGAGGCTGACGATCGAGTACAACCGCTCGCGTCAGGCCGTCATCACCAACGAGCTGATCGAAATCATCTCGGGCGCCGAAGCGCTCTAAGACACCGGAGACACGACACATGGCAAATGAAGTCGGCAAGATTACCCAGGTCATCGGCGCCGTCGTCGACGTGCAGTTCGACAACCACCTGCCCGAGATTCTGAACTCGCTCGAGACCGACAACGGCGGTAAGCGCCTCGTGCTCGAGGTCGCCCAGCACCTCGGCGAGGGCACCGTGCGCACGATCGCCATGGACGCGACCGAGGGTCTCGTCCGCGGCCAGCCGGTGAAGGACACCGGCGGCCCGATCATGGTGCCGGTGGGCAACGCGACGCTCGGGCGCATCCTCAACGTCGTGGGCGAGCCCGTGGACGAGGGCGGCCCGGTCGTGGCCGAGGAATTCCGCTCCATCCACCAGCCCGCGCCCGAGTTTATCGAGCAGTCGACCGAGTCCGAGATCCTCGTCACCGGCATCAAGGTGGTGGACCTCCTCGCGCCCTACTCCAAGGGCGGCAAGATCGGCCTCTTCGGCGGCGCCGGCGTGGGCAAGACGGTTCTCATCATGGAACTGATCAACAACATCGCCAAGGTGCACTCGGGCTACTCCGTGTTCGCCGGCGTGGGCGAGCGGACCCGCGAGGGCAACGACCTCTACCACGAGATGATCGAATCGAACGTCATCAAGCCGGACAACCTGACCGAGAGCCAGGTGGCGCTGGTCTACGGCCAGATGAACGAGCCTCCGGGCGCCCGCGCCCGCGTCGCGCTGACCGGCCTGACGCTGGCCGAGCAGTTCCGCGACCAGTCGGGCACCGACGTGCTGTTCTTCGTCGACAACATCTTCCGCTTCACGCAGGCGGGCTCCGAGGTGTCGGCGCTTCTGGGCCGCATCCCCTCCGCCGTGGGCTATCAGCCGACGCTGGCCACCGACATGGGCGCGATGCAGGAGCGGATCACCTCGACCAAGCAGGGCTCGATCACGTCGATCCAGGCCGTCTACGTGCCCGCCGACGACCTCACCGACCCGGCGCCCGCGACGACCTTCGCCCACCTCGACGCGACGACGGTTCTCAGCCGCGCGATCTCCGAACTCGGGATCTACCCGGCCGTGGACCCGCTCGACTCGTCCTCGCGCCTCATGGACCCCGCCATCCTCGGCGAGGAGCACTACAAGGTCGCCCGCGACGTGCAGGGCATCCTCCAGCGCTACAAGTCGCTGCAGGACATCATCGCGATCCTCGGGATGGACGAACTGTCGGAAGAGGACAAGCTGACCGTGGCCCGCGCCCGGAAGATCCAGCGCTTCCTCTCGCAGCCCTTCGACGTGGCGCAGGTCTTCACCGGCAGCCCGGGCGTGCAGGTCCCGCTCGAGGACACGATCCGGTCGTTCAAGGCGGTCGTGGCCGGCGAGTACGACCATCTGCCGGAGGCCGCGTTCTACATGGTCGGCGGCATCGACGACGTGATCGCCAAGGCCGAACGTCTGGCCGCGGAAGCGGCCTGAGCGGGAGGCGGGACAGGTCCCGCCCTGCGGTCAACGGGTAGGGCGGGACCTGTCCCG
>NZ_JBQLZP010000005.1:0-11866 GCF_052168335.1 Roseicyclus sp.
GAAGGGCGCGGCGCTGCAACGCGGGCCGCACGCGGCCGGTGCGCGCGGGGTCGGGACGGGCCCGGTCGGGATGGCGGGTTGCTGGTGCGTGGAAACCGGGCGCGTCCTGGCGCGAGCCCCGGGGCGGACCATTGCGCGGGCGGGCCTTGGCGCGGCGGAATCGCACGCGGCCCGGCGCTCAGAGCGGCATGGCCCGGAGCGCGGCGGCGCGGCGCCGCAGGTTCTCGGTCCGCGCCTCGAGGCTCTGGCCCTCGGGCGCCGCCTGCCGGGGCGGGGCGGCGTCGATGCCGGCGAGGAGGGGGCCGAGGGGGACGAGTTCGGGGAAGGGCGCGTCCGCCGCGGCCGCGATCCGCTGGTCGAGCGCGGGCACGTCCGGGCCGCAGGCGGCCAGGAGCGGCGCGGAGAGGATCGCGATGGCGGCGAGACGTCCCATGGCCGGAGGTAACCGCAGCCGCGCGCTCCTGTCCAGACGGCAGGGACGCCCCGGTTGAACTGAACGCGCGTTCAGATAATCTCGGGCCATGGCGCGCAAGCAGGGCAGTCACGGCGAGATCACGGGCCCCAAGGTGCGGGAGGCGGCGCTGCGCCTCTTCGCGCGGCACGGCTTCGCCGCCGTCTCGATGCGCCAGATCGCGGCCGAGGTGGGCGTGCAGGCGGGCGCGCTCTACCTCTACACCGCGGACAAGCAGACGCTGCTCTTCGAGCTGATGCGCGACCATCTGGAGGAGCTGCTGGCCGACTGGCGCGCACCCGAGGCGGGGCCGGAGGCGCAGCTCCAGGACTTCGTGCGCCACCACATCCGCTTCCACCTCGACCGGCCGGACCTCGTCTTCATCGCCTACATGGAACTGAGGAACCTCGAGCCCGCGAATTTCGCGGTGATCGAGGGGCTCAGGCGCGACTACGAGAACCGGCTCGAGGCGGTGCTGAAGGCGGGGCAGGCGGCGGGCGTCTTCGCGGTGCCGGACACCAAGCTCGCCACCATGGCGCTGATCGCCATGCTGACCGGCGTGACGACATGGTACCGGGAGGGCGGGCGGCTCGACCGGGCGGCGGTCGAGGAGGCCTATTGGGACATGGTGCGCAAGGCGGTCGCGGCCTGAGGGCGGGGGGGAGCGCGCCGGCTCGGGCCCCCGTGCGGAAGCCGCTCGCCGGCGCGCGGCTGCCGCGGGATGCGGCCGCCCCGGAGCGCTGTCCCGGGCGGTCGCGCGAAGGGTGGGGACGGGAGCCTCCGGCGGGAGTTTTCAGGCCAGGATGAAGATGCGGGCCGTCAGGCGTTCGTCGGCACCGGCGCGCTCCGCCGCGCGCGCGGGAAGGGCACAAGGCGCGCCTGCTCCTCGTCCCAGAGCTTGAGCGTGAAGGAGCGCAGCGCCTCGGGCCAGCGGATCGTCTGCACCTCGTAACGCGCGCGCAGCGCACGGTGGCATTTGCGCAGCCGGTACGAGGGGATGTTGGCGTTGAAGTGGTGGATGTCGTGATAGGCGATGTTGCCGGTGCCGAGATCCCACCACCAGCCGAGATCGAGCGCGGAGGAGCCCTGGAGCGCGGCGCGCGCCGGGTTGAGGTCGGGCTTCCGGTCCCACCAGGTGTCCTCGAAATTGTGCTGGAGGTAGACGAGGAAGACGCCGATGCAGCCCGCGACGAAGACGGTGCCCGCGTAGACGATCAGGCCCGGCGCGCCGGCCAGCGACCAGATCGCGAAGAGCCAGGCCGCGATGCCGAGATTGTGCGCGATGACGCCCTTCGCGTCGATCCGCCCCGCGTTCTTCGGCCAGCGGTAGACGAGCACGTAGGTCAGGAGCCCGCCCACCGGGATCATCAGGAGCGGGTTGCGGTAGAGCCGGTAGTGGAGCCGCGTCCAGAAGCCGGCCTCCTCCCACTCGCGGAGCGTCATCGTGTAGATCTCGGTCGTGTGCCGCTCGTCGAGATTGCCGAGGTGGGAGTGGTGTTCGTTGTGGTTGAACTGCATGACCCGGTAGGGCGTCAGCGTGAAGACGCTGAGCCCGTGGCCCGCGAGGTCGTTCAGCCGCTTGGTCGAGTAGAGCGAGCCGTGCCCGCAATCGTGCTGGAGCACGTAGAGCCGGACGCCCGCGAAGGCGTTGACCACCACCAGCGGCACGACGAGCCACCAGGTCGGCCAGGCCTGCAGCGCCAGCCAGAGGGTGAAGAAGTAGACCGCGAAGGTGCCGAAGTAGCTGGCGCTCGCGATGCGGTCGTCGCGCGAAGTCCAGTCGCGCGTGAATGCCCGGATCTCCCGCTCGGCTTCCCGGCGGTAGCCCGGCGTGATCTCCGGACGGGTGTGCAAGTCAGCGTTCATGGCCCCACGCTCGCGCAAGCCGGTCGTTCCCCCGGCGCGGTTCCTCCGTGACCCACATCTGGGATTCCCCGCACCGCCCGTAAAGTGCCACGGCGCAACACTTCCCGCAAGAATGCGGCGCCGCGGCATCGGGTTTGGGCGGATCCTCTCCGGGGCGTCAGAGCCGGGGATAGACCGGGAAGCGGCCGCAGAGCTCGAGAACCTCGGACGCGACCTTGGCCTCGACGGCGCCGTTGTCCTCCCCGCCGTTCGCTGCGAGGCCGTCCACCACCTCGGCGATCCAGTCGCCGATCCGGCGGAATTCCGTCTCGCCGAAGCCGCGCGTGGTGCCCGCGGGCGAGCCCAGGCGGATGCCGCTGGTGATCGTCGGCTTCTCGGTGTCGAAGGGGATGCCGTTCTTGTTGCAGGTGATGTGCGCGCGGCCGAGCGCCTTCTCGGTGGCGTTGCCCTTCACGCCCTTGGGGCGCAGGTCGACGAGCATCAGGTGCGTGTCGGTGCCGCCGGTGACGATGTCGAGCCCGCCCTTCATGAGCTGGTCGGCGAGCGCACGGGCGTTCGCGATCACCTGCGCCTGGTAATCCTTGAATTCCGGGCGGAGCGCCTCGCCGAAGGCCACCGCCTTGGCGGCGATGACATGCATCAGCGGGCCGCCCTGGATGCCGGGGAAGATCGCCGAGTTGACCTTCTTGGCGATGTCCTCGTCGTTCGTCAGGATCATGCCGCCGCGCGGTCCGCGCAGGGTCTTGTGCGTCGTCGTCGTGGCGACATGGGCGTGCGGGAAGGGCGAGGGGTAATGGCCCGAGGCGACGAGCCCCGCGAAATGGGCCATGTCCACCAGAAGGTAGGCGCCCACGCTGTCGGCGATCTCGCGCATCTTGGCGAAGTCGATGATCCGCGGGATGGCCGAGCCGCCCGCGATCAGCATCTTCGGCCTGTGCTCGCCCGCCAGCGCCGCGATCTGGTCGTAGTCGATCTCGAGGTCCTGGCGGCGGACGCCGTACTGGATGGCGTTGAACCACTTGCCCGACTGGTTGGGCTTCGCGCCGTGGGTCAGGTGCCCGCCCGCATCGAGGCTCATGCCGAGGATCGTGTCGCCGGGCTGCAGGAGCGCGGTGAAGACGCCCTGGTTGGCCTGGCTGCCCGAGTTCGGCTGCACGTTCGCGAAGCCGCAGGAGAAGAGCTGCTTCGCCCGCTCGATCGCCAGCGTCTCGGCGATGTCGACGTAGTCGCAGCCGCCGTAGTAGCGCTTGCCCGGGTAGCCCTCGGCGTACTTGTTCGTCATCACCGAGCCCTGCGCCTCCATCACGGCGGCGGAGACGATGTTCTCCGAGGCGATCAGCTCGATCTCGTCGCGCTGGCGGCCGAGTTCCTTGCGGATGGCGCCGAAGATCTCGGGGTCGCGGGTCTCGAGGCTCTCGGTGAAGAAACCGGTATCGCGGTGGGGGGCGTTCATGGGGCTCCTCCTCGGGGATGGGGCGGGCGCGGGGCCGGGTGACGTTGGCTGACGCATTTATGGCAAAGGCCCCCCCGAGGAAAGGACGGAAAGCGGCGCTTGCGCCCGCTGCGGCGACGGGGCGCCGCCGATCGAGGATTGAGTTTCCGATGGGCGCGCGCGAATGTCGGCCAGGGACAGCTTGCCAGACACGAAGGGGGAGGGCGCCGATGCCCGCGGCCCGCAACATCGCCTTCCTCGCCTCCGACACGCCGCTCGCGCAGGAGGCGAAGGCCCGGCTCGAGGCGCGCTACGGCGCCCATGCCCCCGAGGAGGCCGACGTGATCGTGGCGCTCGGCGGCGACGGCTTCATGCTGTCGACGCTGCATGCCACGCAGGAGATCGAGGCGCCGGTCTACGGGATGAACCGCGGCACGGTCGGCTTCCTGATGAACGGCTACCGCGAGGACGACCTGGTGGAGCGTCTCGAGGCGGCGGAGGAGGAGGTGCTGAACCCGCTCCACATGAAGGCCGTGCGCGTCGACGGCTCGGTGCAGGAGGCGCTCGCCATCAACGAGGTGAGCCTGCTGCGCGCGGGGCCGCAGGCGGCGAAGCTGCGCATCTACGTCGACGGGCGCCTGCGCATGGAGGAACTGGTCTGCGACGGCGCGCTGGTCTGCACGCCTGCGGGATCGACCGCCTACAACTACTCCGCCCACGGGCCGATCCTGCCCATCGGGGCGGACGTGCTGGCCGTCACCGCGGTCGCGGCCTTCCGGCCCCGGCGCTGGCGCGGCGCGCTCCTGCCCAAGACCGCGCTGGTGCGCCTCGAGGTGATCGAGGCCGACAAGCGCCCGGTGATGGCGGATGCCGACAGCCGTTCGGTCCGCGACGTGGCCTCGGTCGAGATCCGGACGGAACCGGACGTGCGGCACCGCATCCTCTTCGACCCCGGCCACGGCCTCGAGGAGCGGCTGATCCGGGAGCAATTCGTCTGACGGCTGCGGCGGCCCTGCGGCGCGCGGACGCGCTGGAGGCTTCCGCAGGGTTAGTTTAAGGCTAAACCAGTTTCCGAGCGAGGGCCGGGATGAGCGACGAGAAGACCGAGAGCCTGCGTTCCGCCGCGCTCTTCTACCACGAGTACCCGAAGCCCGGGAAACTCGAGATCCGCGCGACCAAGCCGCTGGCCAACGGGCGCGACCTGACGCGCGCCTATTCGCCCGGCGTGGCCGAGGCGAGCCTTGAAATCAAGGCCGATCCGGGCAACGCCGCGCGCTACACCTCGCGCGGGAACCTCGTCGCGGTCATCTCGAACGGCACCGCGGTCCTCGGCCTCGGCAACATCGGCGCGCTGGCCGCCAAGCCCGTGATGGAGGGCAAGGCCGTCCTCTTCAAGAAGTTCGCCAACATCGACTGCTTCGACATCGAGATCGCCGAGCAGGACCCCGAGAAGCTCGCCGAGATCGTCTGCGCGCTGGAGCCGACCTTCGGCGCGGTGAACCTCGAGGACATCAAGGCGCCCGATTGTTTCGTCGTTGAACGGATCTGCCGCGAGCGGATGAACATCCCCGTCTTCCACGACGACCAGCACGGCACCGCCATCGTCGTGGGGGCGGCGGCCACCAACGCGCTCCGCATCGCGGGCAAGTCTTTCGAGGACATCAAGGTGGTCTCCACGGGCGGCGGCGCGGCGGGGATCGCCTGCCTCAACATGCTCCTCAAGCTCGGCGTGAAGCGCGAGAACGTCTGGCTCTGCGACATCCACGGCCTCGTCCATGCGGGCCGTGAGGTGGACATGAACCCGCAGAAGGCGGCCTATGCGCAGGCAACCGACCTGCGCACGCTCGGCGAGGTCATCGACGGCGCGGACCTCTTCCTCGGGCTCTCGGGGCCGGGCGTCCTGACGCCGGAGATGGTCGCGCAGATGGCCGACCGGCCCATCGTCTTCGCGCTCGCCAACCCCAACCCCGAGATCCAGCCCGACGCGGTCCGCTCGGTCGCGCCCGACGCCATCATCGCCACGGGGCGGAGCGATTTTCCGAACCAGGTCAACAACGTCCTGTGCTTCCCCTTCATCTTCCGCGGCGCGCTCGACGTCGGCGCGACGGAGATCAACGACGAGATGCAGATCGCCTGCATCGAGGGGATCGCCGCGCTCGCGCGCGCCACGACCAGCGCCGAGGCGGCGGCCGCCTACCAGGGCGAGCAGCTGACCTTCGGGCCGGACTACCTGATCCCCAAGCCCTTCGATCCCCGCCTCATCGCCGTCGTGGCCAGCGCGGTGGCCGAGGCCGCGATGGCCTCGGGCGTCGCCACGCGCCCGATCGAGGACATGGCGGCCTACCGGGCCAAGCTCAACCAGTCGGTCTTCCGCTCGGCCCTCATCATGCGGCCGGTCTTCGAGGCGGCGGCCACCACGACGCGGCGCATCGTCTTCTGCGAGGGAGAGGACGAGCGCGTGCTGCGCGCCGCGCAGGCGATGCTCGAGGAGACGACGGACACCCCCATCCTCATCGGCCGCCCCGAGGTGATCGAGCGCCGGGCGGAACGGGCCGGCCTGACGATCCGGCCCTCGGTCGACTTCGAGCTGGTGAACCCCGAGAACGACCCGCGCTACCGCGACTACTGGGGCACCTACCATTCGGTGATGCAGCGCCGCGGCGTGACGCCCGACCTCGCCCGCGCGATCATGCGCACCAACACCACCGCCATCGGCGCGGTCATGGTGCATCGCGGCGAGGCCGACAGCCTCATCTGCGGCACCTTCGGCCAGTATCTCTGGCACCTCAACTACGTCACGCAACTCCTTGAGACGAAGGATCTTCGCCCCACGGCCGCGCTCAGCCTCATCATCCTCGAGGACGGGCCGCTCTTCGTCGCGGACACCCATGTCCACGCCGTGCCGACGCCCGAGCAGATCGCCCAGACGGTCATCGCGACGGCCCGCCACGTGAAGCGCTTCGGGGTCGAGCCCAAGATCGCGCTCTGCTCGGGCAGCCAGTTCGGCAACCTCGACAGCGACAGCGGCATCCGGATGCGTGCGGCGCTCGAGATCCTCGACGCGGTGCCGCGCGGCTTCGCCTACGAGGGCGAGATGCACGCCGACAGCGCGCTCGATGCGGAACTCCGCGCCCGCATCTTCCCGCAGTCGCGCCTGGAAGGGCCGGCCAACGCGCTGGTCTTCGCTTCGACCGATGCGGCAGGCGCGACGCGCAACATCCTGAAGATGAAGGCGAACGGGCTGGAGGTCGGGCCGATCCTCATGGGCATGGGCAACCGCGCCCATATCGTGACGCCCGCGATCACGCCGCGCGGCCTCCTGAACATCTCGGCGCTCGCCGGAACACCGGTCAGCCTCTACGGCTGAGGCATGGCCCGCGCCGGGAGGCCGATCCCCGGCGCGGACCTGTGCATCACTTGCCGGGCTTGCCGCCGCCGGCTTTCTTCGGGGTCGCCTTCTTGTCGCCCATGGCCGTCCTCCCTTGCGGATGGGCGGGCCCCATGCCCGCCGCGCGAGGAATCGGAACGCCCGCGCCGCGAGTCGCGCAAGCGCGACCGCGATCGTTTCAGGCGATGTGATCCGCCTCAGCCGAGGGTGATGCGGACGAGCGTGACCAGCATCAGCGCCGCCGCCGTCAGCGCGGCGATGATCAGCGCGGGATAGCCCCAGATCAGCACGGCCGAGGCGACGGCCGCGACCACGCCGAGAATCGCGGCGAAGGTGTTGTCGACCGGGCCCTCGACGACCTCGCGGGCCATCCGGCCGATAAGGGGCAGGCGGTAGGTGACATGGCGGGTGATCCAGCGCTCGCGCGCCGGGCCGTCGGGGATTGCGGTCATCATCTTCTCCTGTTCGCTGCAGTGCAGATAGCGCGTTCGCCGCGTCGCAGAAGGGTCCGTTCTGTCGCAGGCGCGGGGCACCTGCGGCAATGTCGCCTAATTGCGCAGGGAGCCGGCAAAGCGATAGAAAATTGCGCAATCGACGGAGGGGACAACCTATGGGATATGCCGAGGTCTATCGCGCGGCGCAGGAGGACCCGGAGGGGTTCTGGCTCGAGGCCGCGAAGGGAATCGACTGGGACGAGGCGCCGACGCGCGCGCTCTCCGACGACAGGGCGCCCCTCTACGAGTGGTTCGCGGACGGAAGGCTCAACGGCTGCTGGAACGCCGTCGACCGGCACGTCGAGGCGGGCCACGGCGACCGCCTCGCCATCATCCACGACAGCCCGCTGACGGGCACGACGCACAAGATCACATACCGCGAGCTCCAGACGCGGGTGGCGAGCCTCGCGGGGGCGCTGAAGGCCAGGGGCGTCACGAAAGGCGACCGCGTCATCATCTACATGCCGATGGTGCCCGAGGCGCTGGAGGCGATGCTGGCCTGCGCGCGGCTCGGCGCGATCCACTCCGTCGTCTTCGGCGGCTTCGCGGCGAACGAACTCGCCGTGCGGATCGACGACTGCACGCCCAAGTGCATCATCGCCGCCTCCTGCGGGATCGAGCCGGGGCGCGTGGTGCACTACAAGCCGCTCCTCGACGGCGCGCTCGACATCGCGAAGCACCGGCCGGAGTTCTGCGTGATCTTCCAGCGCGAGCAGGAGGTGGCGCATCTCGAGGAGGGCAGGGACCTCGACTGGCACGCCTTCCAGTACGGCGTCGAGCCCGCCGCGTGCGTGCCGGTCGAGGGCAACCACCCGGCCTACATCCTCTACACCTCCGGCACGACCGGACAGCCCAAGGGCGTGGTGCGGCACACGGCCGGGCATCTCGTCGCGCTCAACTGGTCGATGCGCAATCTCTACGACATGAACCCGGGCGAGGTCTTCTGGGCCGCCTCGGACGTCGGCTGGGTCGTGGGGCATTCCTACATCTGCTACGGGCCGCTCACCTTCGGCTGCACCACGATCGTCTTCGAGGGCAAGCCCGTGGGCACGCCCGACGCGGGCACGTTCTGGCGGGTGATCCGCGACCACAAGGTGAAGTGCCTCTTCACCGCGCCGACCGCCTTCCGCGCGATCAAGCGCGAGGATCCGGGCGGCGCGCTCGTCTCGGACTATGACCTGTCGAGCCTCGAGACCCTGTTCCTCGCGGGCGAGCGGGCGGACCCCGACACGATCGAATGGGCGCAGGAGACGCTGGGCGTCCCGGTCATCGATCACTGGTGGCAGACCGAGACGGGCTGGGCCATCGCGGGCAACCCGATGGGAATCGAGAGGCTCCCGGTGAAGATCGGCAGCCCCTCGGTCGCGATGCCGGGCTACGACGTGCGCATCCTGGACGAGGGCGGGCATACGATGAAACCCGGGGAACTGGGCGCCATCGCCGTGAAGCTGCCGCTGCCGCCCGGCACGCTGCCCACGCTCTGGAACGCGGAGGACCGTTTCCGCAAGGCCTACCTCACCCACTTCCCCGGCTACTACGAGACGGGCGACGCGGGCATGATCGACGAGGACGGATACCTCTACATCATGGCGCGCACCGACGACGTCATCAACGTGGCGGGCCACCGGCTGTCCACCGGCGGGATGGAGGAGGTCCTGGCCTCGCACAAGGACGTGGCCGAATGCGCGGTCATCGGCGTCTCCGACCCGCTCAAGGGGCAGTTGCCGATGGGTTTCCTCTGCCTCAACCGGGGTGCCACGACCCCGCCCGAGCAGGTGGTCGCGGACTGCGTCAAGCTCGTGCGCGACCGGATCGGTCCCGTGGCGGCCTTCAAGCTCGCCGTGGTGGTCGACCGCCTTCCCAAGACGCGGTCGGGCAAGATCCTGCGCGCCACGATGGTCAAGATCGCCGATGGCAAGACCTTCAGGACGCCCGCCACGATCGACGATCCGAAGATCCTCGACGAGATCGCCGAGGCCGTGCGCGCGGTCGGATACGGGGCCGCGAAAGCGTGATCGCTCTCCGGCTTGGCAGCCGGGGACGCGCGGTGGTATCCTTTGCGTCGACAAGAGTTACGTACGAGTGTTGCGAGATGCATGACGGGGCCAAGCCGGACGACGGAGCATCGGATGGTGTCGGCCCCGCCGGGCGGGCGCGGACGCTGGAGCTCTTCGGCCACGACATCCGTTCGGCGGTGTCGGACGTGGTGGGCGGCCTCCGTCTCATCGACACGCGCAGGCTCGACCCCGATACCGTGACCCAGCTCGAGCGGGTGCGGGCCGCGGGCGACTCGCTGGCGGCGATGGTCGATTCCGCCCTGATGGCCGCGACGGGCGAAACGCTCGTCATGGCCCCCGCCGCGGGCGTGGACCTGGCCGGTCTTCTCGACACCTTGCGGCGGCGCTGGACCGGCCGCGCCGCCGAGTTCGGCTCCAGCTTCGAGATCGTGACGGAGGGCGACCTGCCGGCGCGCATCCGGGCGCCGTCGATCGCGCTCGAGCGGATCGTCTGCAACCTGATCGCCAACGCCATGCGACACGGTCTCGGGGCGCCGGTGCGTCTCGGGGTGACGGTCGGGGCGGACGGCGGACTGACGCTCGAGGTCGCCGACGGGGGGCCGGGCTTCGTCGCGGGGCCCGCCGCGCCGACGGGCCGGCAGGGCCTCGGGCTCAAGATCGCGCGCGAGCTTTCCGCGCAGATCGGCGCCGAGTTCTCCATCGGCAACGGCGGGCCGCTCGGCGGCGCGGTCGCGCGCCTCGTCCTGCCCGAGAGCCGCCTCGACCGGAGCCTGGCCGACCCGCCTCTGCCGCGCCCCGACCTTTCGGACCTCGACATCCTCGTGGCGGAGGACAACCTGACCAACCAGGCGATCCTGCGCGGAATGCTGGAGCAGATGGGCGCGCGGCCGGTCTTCGCATCGGACGGGGCCGAGGCGCTCGAGGCGCTCGACACACAGGGCTTCGACATCGCGCTCGTGGACATCGAGATGCCGCGCGTTTCGGGGCTCGAGGTCATGCGGGCGGTGCGCCAGCGCAGCGACACGGCCGCCACGATGCCGCTCGTGGCGCTGACCGCCTACGTGCTGCGCGACAACCGCGAGGCGATCTACGCCGCGGGCGCGGACGGGATCATCGGCAAGCCCGTCGCCTCCGCCGAGGAATTCGGCCGCGCGATCCTGCGCCATGCCGGCCGGCCCGCCGGCCTGCCCGAGCCCGAGGACGTGCTGGCGGGCGACACCGACGACGAGGCCTTCGGCGTGAAGATGGACGAGGGCCGCCTCGACGCGCTGCTCGAGGCCGCCGGACCCGACGACATGCGCGATCTGCTGGCCCGGCTGGACGAGGACCTGCGCTCGGTCCGGACGCTGCTCGAGGCGGGGGTGCGCCGGCGCTCGGTGCCGCTCATCCGGGAGCAGACGCATATCCTGATCGCGCTGTCCGGGGCGGTCGGCGCCGACCGGCTCTGCCGCCTGGCGGAGGTGCTGAACATCGCGGCCAAGCGCAAGCGGCTCGGCGATCTCGCCGCGCTCCACGCGCCCTGCCGCCGCGATCTCGACGATCTCATCGCGCTGATCGCCGAACGCTCCGCCGATCTCGGCTGACGCGCGGCGGCCCTGAGGCTTGCGCTCCTGACCGGCCCGGCACAGACTGCGCCAAGTCCCTGACGAAGCGGAGACCTGCCCGACATGCCAGACGACCTGATAGCCGCCGCCGATGAGGTCCGGCGCATGGCCTATGCGCCCTATTCCGGCTTCCAGGTGGGGGCGGCGATCCGCGCCGAGGGCGGGCGCGTGCATGTCGGGTGCAACGTCGAGAACGTGGCCTATCCCGAGGGCACCTGCGCCGAGGCGGGCGCCATCGCCGCGATGGTCGCGGCGGGTGACACGCGGATCGCCGAGGTCGCCGTGATCGCGGACGCGCCCGCGCCGGTCCCGCCCTGCGGCGGCTGCCGCCAGAAGCTGGCCGAGTTCGCGGGTTCGGAGGTGCGCGTGACCATGGCCACCGCCGACGGGCAGCGCCTGACCATGACGGTGGCCGAGCTTCTGCCCGGCCGCTTCGACGCGGGCTACATGAACCGCGCCACGCCCGGCGCGCCATGACGACCGCGCGCGGCATTCTCGCCAAGCTCCGCGACGGCGACCGCGTGACGGAGGCCGAGCTCTTCTGGTTCGCCGAGGGCCTGGCGAGCGGCGCCGTGACAGACGCGCAGGCCGGCGCCTTCGCCATGGCGGTCTG
>NZ_JBQLZP010000006.1:0-2439 GCF_052168335.1 Roseicyclus sp.
ATGAAGCGCTGCTCCATCCCGCGCTCGGCGAAGCCCTGCACCAGGTTGACGAAGAAGCGTTCGGCCCCGCCCTCCTTGCCGAAATGCATGTGGAGGATCCTGCGGCCGGTCATGTGCTGGCCTCCCCGAGACGGTCGAAGAGGTCGAGATAGGCGTCGACGACCGCCTCCTTCGAGAAGCGTGCGGCGAGGGTCCGCCGGGCCTCCGCCACCAGTGCGGCGCGGAGGTCCGCATCGTCCCTGAGCCGCGCCATGGCCGCCGCCATGGCGGGTGCGTCGTCGATCGGCACGAGGAGGCAGTCCTTCCCGTCGGTCGCGAACCAGGTCGGGCCGTCCGTCCGCGTGGCGACAGTGGGCACGCCGCAATGCCAGGCCTCGATCACGACGTTGCCGAGCGGTTCCTCGCGCGAGGGCATCACGAAGGCGTCCGACCCGGCGATCAGGTCCATCGGTTCGGCGAGCCAGCCCACGAAGCGCACGCGGTCCGCGATGCCGAGGTCGCGCGCCTGCGCCTCGAGCGCGCCGCGCAGGTCTCCGTCGCCGGCGAGCCAGAGCCAGCAGCCGGGCAGGGCGGCCACGGCGCGGAGCAACGTGTCGTAGCCCTTGATGTGCGTCAGGCGCCCGGCGGACGAGATCACGAAGGCGTCGGGCGGCGTCGCCATCTCGTCCCGCGTGACCGGGCGCGGGGTGACGGGCCGGGCGAAGTTGGAGATCACCGGCGCGGCCCCCCTCCATCCCAGCGCCTCGACGTGGCGCGCGATGGTCGGGTTGTTGCAGACGACGGCCTGAAGATGCGCGAAGTGCCGGACGTGGCGGGGATAGTCGCCGAGGCGGACGATCTTGACCACGCCGGCGAGGTCGGGGATCAGGCGGGCCGCCGGCGCGCGCCAGGCCATCGCCGCGTCCGGCCCCCAGGCGCGCATCGCCCGCCGCAACCGGGCAAGCGACCAGAGCGCGCCGGGCGTGCGCCGCAGGTAATGGCCCTCGTGCACCGCCCCGAGGCGCGCGATTTCCGGCGCCCAGGCGTTGCCCGGCCGGATCGCGAAGGCCTGCTCGATGCCGCGCTCGGCGAAGGCCTGCGCCAGCGTCACGAAGAACCGCTCCGTCCCGCCGTCGCGGCCCATCTGGACATGGAAGATGCGCCGGACCGTCATTCACGCACTCCGCCGAAGCGGTGGCGAAAGAGCTTCAGGTTGTAACCAGCCTGGTAGCGGAGCCGCGCCCAGGCGCTCTGCCAGGCGGGGCGCGCATCTTCCCGCGCGGCGCGCTTGCGCGTGTCGCCCACGGTTCCGGTCGCCGTCTCCTGCGCGCCGAGGGCCAGCGGCTGCGGATCGACGATGCGGATGTCGAGGCCCGCCTCCCAGAAGAACTTGTGGTCCTCGTCCACGGGCCGGAAGAACGGGAGCGAGGTCTTCGCGAGCCTCGCGGCCGCCTCCCGCGTGATGACGTAGCCGAGCGTGGTGCTCGGAACCCGGTAGGGCGTGCCGAGGACGAGGCCCGGAGCGATCTGCCGCGGCGCGAGAATGCGACCCGGCGACCTGATCGAGTAGAGCTTCACGATGTCCCAACCGTTCGGGCGCGCATCCCGGGCGAGGGCCGCGAGCGTACCGGCGAGGTCGCCCGTGACGCGGAAATCGTCCTCCAGCACCACGCCGCCCGGAGCGTCACCCGCCGCGATGCGCCGCCAGGCCTCGACGTGGCTGAGGTAGCAGCCGATCTCTGGCCGGACGAGCGGGTGCTTCGCCGCTTGCGCATTGCGCGCGGCGTCGTAGACCTCCGCGACCTCCGCCTCGCTCATCCGCCAGCCGTTGACCGCCTCGAGCCGTGTCCACGGCACCCCGGCGGCATCGAGTTCGGCCGCGCAGGTCCGCATCCGCTGGACGTTGTCGGCCAGGTTGATGATGTAGGTGGGCCACATGCGCCGATGGTCTCCGACAGGTGCACCGCGCACCTCCGAGGCGCCCGCGACGCGGGTGGTATATGTCCGGGGCGTCGGGGCGACAAGCGAACGCCGCCATCTTGAGGTCGGGGCACCATCCGTGAAACAAGCGCTCAGTCGAGCCCGGTAGCCCCCCGAGATGCCCCAGTCCATCCCCGTCTTCGTGATCAACCTCGACCGTCGCGCCGACCGCCGCGACCGGATCGCGGCGCATCTCGAGGAGCGCGGCGTCGCGTGGGAGCGTGTCTCGGGCTGCGACGGCGCTGCCGCTGGCCCGGATGAACTGGCGGAGGTCATCGCCGCGCGTGGTCCCCTCGGCCCCCTCGGTGTGGGGGACCGGGCGTGCACCGTCAGCCATACACGCGCCTGGCGGCGCTTTCTCGAGGGGGGCGCGTCGCACGCGCTGTTCCTCGAGGACGACATCTTTCTCGGCCGGGACATCGCCGAGACGCTGGCCGCCACCTCGTGGATTCCCGAGGGCGCCGATGCGGTGAGGCTCGA
>NZ_JBQLZP010000007.1:0-2408 GCF_052168335.1 Roseicyclus sp.
AGCTCGGCGTCCTCGACGGCGGCCGCACTGCCCACGCCCCGGTCGAGGAGGTCGCGCTGCCGCTCGAAGGCGCGGGTGCGGAGGTCGGCCTGGCGGCGTGCGGCGGCGACATCCTCGACCGCGAGATCGAGCGCGCGCCGCGCCTCGGCCAGCTCGTTCTCGGCATCGGTGAGATCGGTACGCGCGGTGGCGAGCGCGGCCTCGGCGTCCGTCGGGTCGATCCGCAGGAGGACCTGCCCCGCCACGACCTCGCCGCCCTCCTCGAAGGCGGGGGAGAGCTCGACCAGGCGCCCCTCGGCGGGTGCGCGCAACTCCAGAGTCCGGCGCGAGCGCACCTCGCCGAAGGCGGTCAGGATCGGCGTCTCGACACCGGGCTCGAGCGCCACGACCTCGGCGCTGAAGACCCGTTCGCGCGCGGGCGGCGCGCGCCCCTCGTCCGCGAGTCGCGCCTGCATCGCCGACCAGATCGTACCGCCCGCCATCGCGAGGAGGCCGACGGTCAGCGCCGTCAGGAACAGGCCGAGGAGGGCGCGGCTGAAAAAACGCATGGCTGGGGGCTTTCGCTCTGCGGTTGCTGCGGAACGTAGTCCCGCCGCCTGTCAGGTCCAAGTGACATAGTCACCGCATTCCACGCACGATCGCGTCATTTCCGTCGCAGATGCTCGTCGAGGCGCGGCAGGATCTCGACGAAGTTGCAGGGCCGGTGCCGGTAGTCGAGCTGCCAGCGCAGGATCTCGTCCCAGGCGTCGCGGCAGGCGCCGGACGATCCGGGCAGCGCGAAGAGGTAGGTGCCGCCCGCCACGCCGCCCGTCGCACGCGACTGCACGGCCGAGGTGCCGATCTTCTGCATCGAGACCATGGTGAACACGGTCGCGAAGGCCTCGATCTCCTTTTCGTAGACGTCGCGGTGGGCCTCCACCGTCACGTCGCGCCCCGTAAGGCCGGTGCCCCCCGTGGTCAGGATCACGTCGATCTCCGGGTCCGCGACCCAGGCGCGGAGCTGCGCCGCGATCTCGGCCCGCTCGTCGCGCAGGATGTGACGGGCGGCGAGGATGTGCCCGGCCCCGGTCAGCCGCTCCACCAGCACGTCGCCGGACTTGTCCTCGGCGAGGCTGCGGGTGTCTGACACCGCGAGGACGGCGATGCGGACGGGGTGGAAGGGACGGGTCTCGTCGATGCGGCTCATGTGCGGCCCTCTAGGATGAGGCGGGCGGCCAGGGCTCCGAAGACGCCCGCCGCGGCGAGACGCAGGACTCGGGCCGCGCGCGGTGCGGCAAGAAGGCGGTCGCGCAGGCGGTGCGCGAACAGCGCGACCGAGAGATTCACGGCCAGGCCCGTGAGGACCAGCACGCCGCCGAGCACAAGGAACTGCGGCAGGCCCGGCAGGTCGGGCGTCATGAACTGCGGGATCAGGGCGAAGACGAAGACGGCGCCCTTCGGGTTCAGGAGGGACACGAGGTAGCCGCCGCCGATGGCCCGCCCGGCCCCGGCTATGCCCGTGGTGGCGGCGTAGGCGGCGGGAGGCTCGCGCAGGGCACGAACCGCGAGGAAGATCAGGTAAGCCACACCGGCCCAGCGGATCGCGTCGAAGGCCCCCGGCGTCGCCTCGAGGAGCGCGGACAGGCCGAACCCGGCGATCAGGACGCCGGACGCCGCCCCGACGGCCATACCGACCGCCGACAGCGCCGCGAGGCACGGCCCGTCCGCCAGACTGCGCCCGAGGCAGAACAGCATCTCGGGCCCCGGCGTCAGGCTGAGGAGGATCGCGGCGGGCAGGAAGGCGAGGACGAGCACGGGATCGATCATGGCGCGTCCCGAAGCCGGGCCTTCAGCGCCAGGAGGTCGGCCCAGGCGCGCGCCTTCTCGGCCGGCTGGCGCAGGAGGAAGGCGGGGTGGAACATCGGCAACGCCGGGCGGCCCAGAACCTCCTCCCAGGTGCCCCGCATCCGCATGATGCCCTTGCGGCCCAGGAGCCCGTGGCAGGCCCAGTTGCCCATCAGGACGAGGATCGCGGGGTCCGCAAGCTCGACATGCCGCCGGACGAAGGGCTGGAGCATCGAGATTTCCTCGTGCGTCGGGTCGCGGTTCTGCGGCGGGCGCCAGGGCAGCATGTTGGTGATGTAGAGCGCGTGCTCGGGGTCCTCGGCCCTGCGCGAGAGGCCGATGGCCTCGAACATCGCGTCCAGAAGCTGCCCCGCGCGGCCGACGAAGGGCTTGCCCTGAAGGTCCTCGTCCCGGCCCGGCGCCTCGCCCACGATCATCACGCGGGCGCGCGGATCGCCGTCGGAGAAGACGAGGTTGCGCGCGCCGAGGCGCAGCTCGCAGCCCTCGAAGGCCGCGAGGGCGGCTTCGAGTTCGGTGAGGCTGCGCGCCGAGGCGGCGAGGTCGCGGGCGCGGGCCAGCACGGC
>NZ_JBQLZP010000008.1:0-6532 GCF_052168335.1 Roseicyclus sp.
CTCGACGCCCGCGACCTCCTCGGCGGCTTCGGCGGGTGCGCCGGTCTCGGGCTTGCCCTTGCCCTGCACGGGCGCCGCGCGCCGGTCGATGCCGGTGGCATCGGCGGGCGTGTCGGGGGCGAGCACCGGCTTGCCCGGCGTCGGCTCCACGTCGACGGCCTCGCCCGACTGGCGGCCCCAGGGCGCGCGCAGCGGAACCTCGGTGCCGTCGATGCGCTTGATCGTGTCGCCGATGTCGGCGGCGAGCCGGGCCGAGGCGTTCAGCGGATCGCGCCCCGCGACATGCTCCATGAGCGAGGTCGGCCCGCCCAGCGGCTCGGAGGCATAGCGCCCGTTCTGGGGCCCCGGCGTCGGCACGCGGCCCGCGGCCATCTCGTCGATGATGTGGGCGAGCTTCTCGGCGGTCAGATCCTCGTAATAGTCCTTGCCGATCTGGACCATCGGCGCATTGGCGCAGGCGCCGAGGCACTCGACCTCCTCCCAGGAGAAGCGCCCGTCCTCGGAAAGCTTGTGGGCCTGGTTCGCGATCTTCTCCTTGCAGACGCCGATCAGGTCCTCCGCGCCGCAGATCATGCACGACGTCGTGCCGCAGACCTGCACATGCGCCACCGAGCCGACCGGCTGGAGCTGGAACATGAAGTAGAAGGTCGCGACCTCGAGCGCGCGGATATGCGCCATGCCGAGCATGTCGGCCACGGCCTCGATGGCCGGACGGGTCAGCCAGCCCTCCTGCTCCTGGGCGCGCCACAGGAGCGGGATGATGGCCGAGGCCTGCCGCCCCTCGGGATACTTGGTGATCTGCGCCCGCGCCCAGGCGTGGTTCTCGGGCGTGAAGGCGAAACTCTCGGGTTGCTCGGGGTGAAGCCGTCTGAGCATGGCACCTGTCCGTCGGTCGTCGGTTCGGCCTCGGGTTGCCAGATGGGGGAGGGAATGTCCATGCGCGGAACGGCGCATGGCCGCCCGCGCCGGTATCAGCTCGTCAGCGCGCCGCAGGTGGTGAGCCGCGCGGTGCCGTCGCGCCCGATCCTCAGCTCTCCGCGCTCGACCAGGAGCGGCCCGGCGCGGAAGCTGAAGGCGAAGAGCCCCCGGTCGAACGCCTCGCCAAGGATGGCCGCACGGTCCCGCCCCGCGAGGTCGAGCCCGAAGTCGAGCGCGATGAAGCGCAGGATCGCCGCGTTGAAGTCCGCCCGGTCCTCGCGCCGCACCTCGCAGCCGTAGGAGCGGATGAGGAAGGCGAGGTAGTCGGCCGCGTCCTCGTCGGAGGACTGCGAGAGATAGTCGAGCGCCCGGGCCGGCTCGGCCGATGCGGGAAGGGGTGCGGCAAGCGCCAGCGTCATGCCGGCCACGAGCCCTGCGGCGGTTGCCCGCCCGGGAAAGGTGATGCGCATGTGGAAGTCCCAACCGGCGGGCCGCGCCTGGTTCCGGCGCTTCACCCGCGTCCCATTACTCGACGTCCATCCTTTCGGACGAAACGAGTCGGATCAAGCCCCGACGGCCGATCTTGGGGAGGGGGTGCGCTTCGGCCACATCATCTGACGCGGCCGACGCGGCGGTTCACCGGTCCACTTCCCCGAACACGATGTCCAGCGAGCCGAGGATGGCCGAGACGTCGGCGAGCTGGTGGCCCTTGCAGAGGTAGTCCATCGCCTGCAGGTGCGGGAAGCCCGGCGCGCGCAGCTTGGCGCGGTAGGGCCGGTTGGTTCCGTCCGCCACGAGATAGACGCCGAACTCGCCCTTGGGCGCCTCGACCGCGCAGTAGACCTCGCCCTCGGGGACGTGGAAGCCCTCGGTATAGAGCTTGAAGTGATGGATCAGGGCCTCCATCGAGGTCTTCATGTCGCCGCGCGAGGGCGGCGTGACCTTGCCGCGCGCCAGCACGTCGCCCTGGTTCGCGGGATCGCGGAGCTTGGCGCAGGCCTGCTTGATGATCTTCACCGACTCGCGCATCTCGGCCATCCGGCAAAGGTAGCGGTCGTAGCAATCGCCGTTCTTGCCGACCGGGATCCTGAACTCGAACTCGTCGTAGCACTCGTAGGGCTGCGCGCGCCGCAGGTCCCAGGCGAGGCCCGAGCCGCGCACCATCACGCCCGACATGGCCCAGTCCTGGATGTCCTCCTCGGTCACCACGCCGATGTCGACGTTGCGCTGCTTGAAGATCCGGTTCTCGGTCAGCAGGTCGTCGATGTCGTCGAGGACCTTGGGGAAGTGGTCGGCCCAGGCGTCGATGTCGTCGATGAGCGAGGGCGGAAGGTCCTGGTGCACCCCGCCCGGCCGGAAATAGGCCGCGTGGAGCCGCGCGCCCGAGGCCCGCTCGTAGAAGATCATGAGCTTCTCGCGCTCCTCGAAGCCCCAGAGCGGCGGGGTCAGCGCGCCCACGTCCATCGCCTGCGTGGTGACGTTCAGCAGGTGGTTCAGCACGCGCCCGATCTCGGAATAGAGCACCCGGATCAGCGAGGCGCGGCGGGGCACCTTCACGCCCGTCAGCTTCTCGATGACGAGGCACCAGGCATGCTCCTGGTTCATCGGCGCCACGTAGTCGAGACGGTCGAAATAGGGCAGGTTCTGGAGGTAGGTCCGGCTCTCCATCAGCTTCTCGGTGCCCCGGTGCAGGAGCCCGATATGCGGGTCGCAGCGCTCGACGATCTCGCCGTCGAGCTCCAGCACGAGGCGCAGCACGCCGTGCGCCGCCGGGTGCTGGGGGCCGAAGTTGATGTTGAAGTTGCGGATCTTCTGCTCGGCCGTCTCGCGGTCCTGCGTGCCGTCCGCGTAGCGGTCCTGCCGGATGTCGCCGTCCATCATGGCTGCCTATTCCTTGTTCAGACGCGCTTTCGTGCGGAAGACCTTGGTGAGAAGCTTCCAGGACCCGTCCTCGTTCACGAAGCCGAGATGGTCCTCGAAGCGCGTTCCGGGGATGTCGACCCAGAGATGCACGCGGGCGATCTGGTCGCCCATCACGTCGATGTCGAGCACTTCGTAGGAGGCGGGCCCCTCGCCGGGCGAACGGCCGCGCACGCGCTCGATGAAGGAGGCCTTGTCCCAGTAGGTCGGCCCCTCGGGGTCGATGAGGTTCATGTTGAACCGCTCGTGGCACATCTGCTCGAACACCTCGGTCCGCGCATACCACACCGCCTCGCAATAGGCCTTGGCCTGTTCGAGGATCTGCGCGTGCAGTTCAACGGTGCCCTTCATGCCTTCTTCTCCCCTTCGCGGCCGGAGCTGCGGCTATCGTCTGCGTCAACCCTTGGCTTCCGCCTTCTCGTCGCCAGGCAGCATGTACTGCGCGCCCTCCCACGGGCTCATGAAGTCGAACTGGCGGTATTCCTGGACCAGGCTGACCGGCTCGTAGACCACGCGCTTCAGTTCCTCGTCGTAGCGGACCTCGGTGTAGCCCGTCGTCGGGAAGTCCTTGCGCAGCGGGTGCCCGCGGAAGCCGTAGTCGGTGAGGATGCGGCGCAGGTCCGGGTTCCCCGAGAAAAGGATGCCGAACATGTCGTAGACCTCGCGCTCGTACCAGCCGGCGGCGGCGTGGACCTGCACGATGGAGGGGACCACGTCCTGCTCGCGGACGGCCGCCTTCACCCGGATGCGGTGGTTCTGGTACATGCTGAGGAAATGATAGACCACGTCGAAGCGGCGGTCCCGCTCGGGCCAGTCGACGCCGGTGATGTCGATCAGCGTCGAGAAGGCGCAGGCGCGGTCGACCTTCAGGAACTCGACGAAATCGGCGAGCTCGGCGAGCGCCACCTCGAGCGTCAGTTCCCCCCGCTCGATGCTGTGCCCCAGCACCGCGTCGGGCTGCCGCTCGGTGATGTGGGCCGCGAGTTCCCTCAGCGCCTCGGTCATGGCTCGTCTCCTGTTGCCGCGCGCATGGCGCGGGTCAGCGCGTGATGGTGCCGGTGCGGCGGATCTTCCGCTGCAGCTGGAGGATGCCGTAGAGCAGGGCCTCCGCCGTGGGCGGACAGCCCGGCACGTAGAGGTCCACCGGCACGATCCGGTCGCAGCCGCGCACCACGGAATAGCTGTAGTGGTAGTAGCCCCCGCCGTTCGCGCAGGACCCCATCGAGATCACGTAGCGCGGCTCGGGCATCTGGTCGTAGACCTTGCGCAGCGCGGGCGCCATCTTGTTGCAGAGCGTGCCCGCGACGATCATCAGGTCCGACTGGCGCGGCGAGGCGCGGGGCGCGGTCCCGAAGCGCTCGAGATCGTAGCGCGGCATCGAGGTGTGCATCATCTCGACGGCGCAGCACGCCAGCCCGAACGTCATCCAGTGCAGCGAACCGGTGCGCGCCCAGTTGATGATGTCCTCGGTCGAGGTGACGAGGAAACCCTTGTCCTGCAGCTCGCGGTTCAGCGTCTGGGTGGCGACCTCGCGGTCCGCCCCGGCATGGTTGGGATTGGTGGCGACGCCCATTGGCGGCTCCCTTCGGTCGTTCGGGTTCCAGATACGGCCCCGGGCCGCCCCGGTCAACGCCGCGCGCGCCGATGTCGCGCCGCCCGCCCGCGACACCGGAGCGCGCCGGGGCGGGTTGCCCCGCCCGCCCGCGCGGCAGGATCGCACGAAACGCGGGCGATGACGCTGAGGATGCCTCCACGGCACGACGGCGGCAGTCGATGTGGGGTTCCGGGGCCGGTTGGACCGCAAGATGCGGACCCGTCACTCCCAGTCGAGCGCGCCCTTCTTCCACTCGTAGGCGAAACCCACGGTGAGGACGGCGAGGAAGACCATCATCGACCAGAACGCGGCCATCGAGATGTCCGGGAAGGCCACGGCCCAGGGGAACAGGAACGCGATCTCGAGGTCGAAGATGATGAACAGGATCGACACGAGGTAGAAGCGCACGTCGAACTTCATCCGCGCGTCGTCGAAGGCGTTGAAGCCGCATTCGTAGGCCGACACCTTCTCGGGGTCGGGGTTGCGCACGGCGACCACCACGGCGGCGAGGATCAGCACGAGCCCCAGCGCGATGGCAAGGCCCAGGAAGATCATGATCGGCGCGTAGTTGGACAGAAGCTCCTGCATGAGCCCTCCCTCGGGATCTGCCCCGGCCGCACGGCGCTTGCCCCGGCGGATCCGGTCGTTGGCCCCGGTCTAGCGCCGCCCCGCCACAGGGTCAACGGGTGCGGGGGTGCGGCAAATCGGGGACGCGGCGGGCCGAACGGGAGGCGGCGGGGACATCCCCCGCCGCCGCGATCAGCCTAAAATCGGGCCGGGATCAGTTCCCCGATGCGCTTTCAGCACCACCCGGAATGAGGCGGTGGATCACGCCGGTATCCGTCGCGGCATAGAGGTTCCCGTCCGGCCCGAGCACGAGCGAGCGGAAGCGCGCAGGGTCCATCGGCAGCGTCATCTCGGTCACGTCGATCACCGAGAGGTCGTCGTCGAGTTCCATCACGTCGATGCGCTGGCCGATCGGCGTCCCGCCGAAGCCGATGCCCATGTAGCCGACGACCATGTGGCCGTCCCACTCGCCCCATTCCTCGCCCTGAAGGAAGGTCGCGCCGGTGATGCCCTGGGAATAGTTGTTGTTCTCCCAGATCGGCGGCATGGCGTCGGGATAGGTTTCGAAGTCGGTCATCGGCATGAAGGCCGCACGCTCGTAGCGGTTCATGCCCTCCTGCTGGTTCGGCATGTAGCCGCAGTAGTCGTCCGGGCACTCGCCCCGCCCCGCCATCTCGTCGCGCGGGTCCCAGCCGCCGTTGCCGCCGGGCTCGAGCGCGGTGATCTCGTCGGAGTGCCAGGGCCCGTGCTCGGTGATGATGGGCGTCCCGCTCCCGGGGTCGAAGGTGATCCCCTGAACGTTGCGGTGCCCATAGGTGAAGATGCGCGGGTCGAAGCCCTCGGGCGTGCCGTTGTCCGGCGCGGCTTCTCCCTCGGTCGTGATGCGCAGCACCTTGCCGCCGAGGCGCTCGGGGCTCTGCGGCAGTTCCTCGTTGTGGTTGTCGCCCGTCGTCACGTAGAGGTAGCCGTCCGGCCCGAAGCGGATGCGCCCGCCGTTATGCGCGCCCGGATCGCCGAAGGGATGGTCGGTCGGGTCGGTCTTGTAGGGGATGTCCTCGATCAGGTCGGTACGCTCGGACAGCTCCGTGAAGTCCTCGTTCACGGTGAAACGCAGCACCCGGTTCGTCGGCGGGTCCGACATGTCGGAGGCCGAATAGACGTAGACGTGCCGGTTCTGCTGGAAGTCGGGGTCGAGCGCCACGCCGTTCATCCCCGCCTGCCCCTCGCAGAAGAGGTCGTCGGCGGTCATCGCGTAACCTTCGCTTCCGCCCATGCCGAGGAGCTGGTTCACCTCCCCGTCGCCGGTGCGGACGGACAGGCCCTCGCAGAGCTCGGTGAAGAACATCGTGCCGTCCTCGAGGAAGGCCATGTCCCAGGGAATGCCGAGCCCCGTCACCACCTCCTCGTGGCCGAGGCTCGTCGTGTTCATCCCCTGCGCGAGCGCGGGGCCCGTGATCGCGGTCGCGGCCATGAGGCCCGCGGCGAAGGTCGTGGTTCGGTGCATGGTCATGGAGGTCCTCCCTCGGTCGTTCG
>NZ_JBQLZP010000009.1:0-3778 GCF_052168335.1 Roseicyclus sp.
CCCGGTCGGGATCGTAGGTCTTCATCTCCATCTCGGCGTGGAAGTAGCGGTTGGCCGGGCCGATCGGATTGTCGTTCGACACCGCGCCGTGGCCGCCGAGGATGACGTCCACCATCGCCTGCCGGTCGAGCGCGTACTTGAGCGCGAGCCGCACGTTGTTGTCGCTGAAGGGCGCCGCGCGGCTGTCCATCGGGAAGCCGTAATGCGCGTTGCCCGGGATCGACAGGATGCGCGCCACGCCGCGGCCCTCGAGCATCCCGATGGTGGCCGGGTCGACCTGGTCGATCAGGTTCACCTCGCCGGTGATGAGCGCGTTGAGGCGCGCGGCGGGGTCGAGGATCGACAGGAGCTCGATCCGGTCGAACCACGCGCGGTCCGACTTCCAGTAGTTCGGGTTGCGGTTCAGGGTCGACTGCACGCCGTGCTCGAAGCTCTCGACGATGTAGCCGCCGCAGCCGTCCGTCGAGGTGACGTCGATGGCGCCGTCGACGCTCGGCATGATCGGGATGTGATAGTCCGTCATCAGGTAGGGCAGGTCGGCGTTCGGCGCCTCGAGCGTGACGACGACGTTGTTGCCGTCGACGGCGACGTCCGTGATCGCGGCCAGGAGCGGCTTGATCACCGAGGTGGTCGCCTCGCCGCGGTGGTGGTTGATCGAGGCCACCACGTCGTCGGGCGTCAGCGTCTTGCCGGAATGGAAGGTCACGCCCTGCCGGATCGGGAAAACCCAGGTCTGGCCATCGGAGGTTTCCCAGCCCTCGGCGATCTCGGGCACGAGCTGCCCGTCGGAGCCCACCTCGATCATGTAGTTGTGGCGCGCCGCGGCGAAGGTCTGGACGTAGAGCTGGTCCCAGAGGCCCGGATCGAGCGTGTCGGTGGTCGAGCCGTGCCCGATGCCGATGCGGAAGGTGCCGCCGCGCGTCTGGGCGCGGGCCATGCCCGACATGCCGGGCAGGATCAGGCCCGCCGCGCCCATGGCCGCCGCGCCCTTCAGCACGCCGCGGCGTGACACCGCGCCCTGCGACAGCGCAGGAATCAGAGGTCTCGTCATCTTCGTTCTCCCCGTTGTGCGCCCCGCCCGGTCGGATCGGGGCTTCGTTTCTTGCTTCGTTTTCCGGCCGTTCCGCCGGGTGGGCCGCCGCAACCCATCGTCGGGGCGGCCAGGATGGGCAGATCATACATACCCTGCCCCCAAGACAAAGCCTTCAATTCCCGCCCGCGCCGCTTCATCGCGCCGCCCCGTCCCAGGCGCTTGCCCGGTAGGCCGACCGCGCCAGCCATTCGGGCGCGATCTCGACCCCCCAGCCGGGCGTGTCGGACAGGATCGCGTGGCCGTCCTCGATCCGGTAGGGGCTCTCGGTGAAGAGGTCGTACTGCCAGGGGTAGTACTCGGGCCCCTCGATCGAGAACTCGAGGTATTTCCCCGCGTTCGGGATCGCGCGCAGGAGGTGCATGGTGAAGAGCGTCACCATCGACAGGTTCGCGCAATGCGGCGTCACGGGCAGGCCCGCGGCCTCCGCCATCCGGGCCACGCGCAGCGTGCGGGCCATGCCGCCGAGATACATCACGTCGGGCTGCACCACGTCGACCGCGCGCATGTCGATCATGCGTTTCCAGGTGGCGAGCTGACAGTCCTGCTCGCCGCCCGTCACGTCGATCTCGAGCGCGTCGGCCACCGCCTTCGTGGCGTCGAGGTCCCAGTAGGGGCAGGGCTCCTCGTAGTGGCAGAAGCCGTGATCCTCGAGCATCCGGCCCACCTCGATCGCGCGGCGGACGGAGTAGCAGGAATTCGCGTCGATCAGCAGGTCGGCCTCGGGCAGGGCGCGGCGCATGGCGGGGATGACGGCCTCGGTCCGGCCCGGCCATTCGTCGCGGTCGCGTCCCACCTCCATGCCCGCCCGCACCTTGAAGGCGGTGTAGCCGTCCGCGTCCGCCAGCCGCTTCAGCCGCTCGGCCTCGTCCTCGGGCGTGATGTCGCGCCGCATGGAGGAGGCGTAGGCGCGGATGCGTCCCGGCGTCCCGCCGAGGAGCGCCACCACCGGCAGGCCCGCGCGCTTGCCCCGCATGTCCCAGATCGCGGTGTCGACGCCCCCCATCGCGCGGCGCAGGTAGGAACCGGGGAACTTGTGCTCCCGCTCGGTCACGAGGTCGAGGAGATCGTCGAGGTCGGTCGTGTCCTGTCCCAGCACCCATGGCGCGACCTGCCGGTGCAGCACCGTGCAGGTGATGTCCGAGTTGTAGGTCGAGACCTGCCCCCAGCCCTGCGCGCCGTCCTCCATCGTGACGCGGACGAAGCCCACCTCGGGGATGCAGAAGGTCTCGATCTTCGCGATGCGGTCCATCTCTCACGCCCCCGCGAGGATCAGGTCGGCCGCCCGCATCGCCGCCATGATGGTGGGCGCGTTGGTGTTGGCCGAGGTGATGTTGGGAAAGATCGAGGCGTCCACGACGCGGAGGCCGTGCGTGCCGTAGACCCGGAGGGTCGGGTCCACCACGCCGCCCGCCGCGCGCGGCGCCATGCGGCAGGTGCAGGTCGGGTGGTAGACCGTGCCCGCCCGCGCGCGGGCATCGGCGAGGATGGCCTCGTCGCTCTGCCCCTGCGGGGTGAAGCCGTGCGCGGCGGTGGCGAGGCGGCGGAGCGCGGGGGTGTCGAGCAGGCGCTCGATCAGCCGTCCGCCCGCGATCATGTCGGCCACATCGCCCTGCGTCGAGAGCGAGTTCGCGCGGATCGCGGGCTGCGCGCCCGGATCGGGGCTCGCGATGTCGATGCGGCCGCGGCTGGTCGGGCGGCAGGGGTTGAACGACAGGATGAAGCCGGGCCAGGGGTCGGGCTTCAGGAGCGGGCGCCTGTTGCGGTAGACCGTCGAGTAGGACAGCGGGTTGAAGTAGAGTTGCATGTCCGCCTGCGCGAGGCCGGGGCGCGAGCGGACGAGGCCGCCCATCTGGTTCACGCTCAGGCTGAACGGCCCGTCGCGGAACAGCGCGTAGCGGAGCGCGCCCATCACCTGCCCCCAGCGGCGGCCGAGCACCTGGTTCAGCGTCGGCTCCTCGCAGCGGAAGGTATAGGTGACGGCGAGGTGGTCCTGGAGCGCGCCGCCGACGCCGGGCGCGTCGACCCGCACGGGAATGCCCATCCGCTGCAGGAGCGCGCCCGGCCCGATCCCCGAGAGCTGGAGGAGCTGCGGCGAATTCACCGCGCCCGCCGACAGGATCACCTCGCCCCGGCAGGTCGCGATCAGCGTCCGGCCGCCGCGCCTGTAGCGGACGCCGGTGGCGCGGGTGCCGTCGAAGTCGATCCCCAGCACCTCCGCCCCGGTGACGAGGCTGAGGTTCCGCCGCCCCAGCGCGGGGCGCAGGAACGCGTCCGAGGCCGAGTGCCGCCAGCCGTTCCGCGTCGTGGTCCAGTAGGGTCCGGCGCCTTCGCCCGTCACGGTGTCGCCCTCGGGCAGCCCCGCCTCGCGCACGGCCGACACGTAGTGCCGCCCGAGCGGGTGGAAGGCGGGCGAGCGGTCCGTGACCCAGAGCGGCCCGTCGCCCTCGGCGCGGCCGTCGGCGTGGACGCGCCGCTCGATCCGCGCGTAGACCCGCGCCGCCTCCGCCGCGTTCCAGCCCGGGTTGCCCGCCGTCTCCCAGTCGTCGAAATCGCCGGGCAGGCCCCGCGCGTAGACCATCGCGTTGATCGAGGAGGAGCCGCCGACGACCTTGCCGCGCGGCCAGTACATGCGCCGACCGTCGAGTTCGGCGTCCGGTTCCGCCTGCATCCGCCAGTTGACCGAGG
>NZ_JBQLZP010000010.1:0-24225 GCF_052168335.1 Roseicyclus sp.
CGCCAGCCCCCGCCAGATCAGATCGCCCAGACCACCGGCCCCGAGGAAGGATCGAAAGAGGGTCATGGTGCGCCGCCTTATTGTTGAGTGATTCACTCGGGAATGAGCCGCCTCTGTGGTTGACCATTTCACTCGGGAATGTCAATCACGGGCGGCAACCGGCGGGCGACCCGTGATCAGGCTCCTATCCATCCTCACCCTTCTCCTGCTGCTTGCAGCCGTGGCGAGCCTTCATCTCGGCCTGCGCATCTATCGGCCGGAGGTGGTGCTCGACGCGCTGCGCGGGAGCGGCGGCACCGACGCGATGATCGTCGCGACGTTGCGCGTGCCGCGCACGCTGGTCGCCATCTGCGCGGGCGCGGCGCTGGGGCTGTCGGGCTTCCTGATGCAGGCCGCGACGCGGAACCCGCTGGCCGAGCCGGGGCTGCTCGGGATCAACGCGGGCGCGGCCTTCGCCGTGGTGCTGGGCATCACGCTTCCGGGCACGCCCGGCCTCGGCGGCATCGGTGCCCTCGCGCTCGTCGGAGGGCTCGCGGCCACGGCGCTGGTCTTCGGCATCGTCACGGCGGCGGGGCGTGCCGCAGGGCCCGCGACGACGCTGCTGGCGGGCGTGACGGTGGCGGCGATGCTGGCCTCGCTGACGCAGGTGCTTCTCCTCGTCGACGAGACGGCGCTCGAGACGATGCTGTTCTGGCTTTCGGGCGGCTTCGCGGACCGGGGGCTCGGGCTTCTGGCGCTCGGGCTGCCGGCGCTCCTCGTTGGCTGTCTCGGCGCGCTTCTTCTCGCGCCGTCTCTCGATGCGCTCAGGCTCGACGACGACAGCGCGGGCGCGCTCGGCGTGCGGGTCACGGACGTGCGGCTGGGCGCGCTGACGCTCGCCGCCATCCTCGCGTCGGGCGCCGTGGCGATGGCGGGGCCGGTCGTTTTCCTCGGCCTCGTCGCGCCGCATCTCGCGCGGCGGCTTGCGCCGGTCTCGGGCAGCGCCGCGCTGATCCTGACCACCGCGCTGACCGGCGCGATCGTCGCCGTGCTCGCCGACATCGCGGCGCGCCTCGTGGTGGCGCCGGGCGAGGCGCCGGTGGGCGCGGTCCTCGCGCTGGTGGGGGTGCCGGTGCTGATCGGCCTCCTGCGCCGCAGACGGGAGGCGGTCCTGTGACCGCGCTCGGCGCCACTCCGCGTCTCGGTCTCCTCGGCCTCGGCATCGCCGCGCTGGTGGTCGTGGCGACGGGCCTGGGGTCGAGCCACATGCCCCTCGACCGCGTGGCCGCCGCGCTCCTCGGGCAGGGCGCGCGCATGGACGAGGTCATCGTCTGGACCCTCCGCCTGCCGCGGGTGGCGCTCGCGGTGCTCGCGGGCATGGCGCTGGCACTGGCGGGCGCGCTCCTCCAGCGGGTGACGCGGAACCCGATCGCCGCGCCCTCGGTCCTGGGCATCACGGACGGAGCCGCCGTGGGCGTCGTGGCCTTCCTCTGGATCTTCTCCGACGCGGCGAACCTGCTGACCGTCTCGATCCACTGGCAGCCGCTGGCCGCCGCCATCGGCGCATCCGCCTTCGCCGCGCTGGTGGCCGCGCTGGCCGTGCTCGATCCGGCGGGACGCAGCCCGCTGCGGGTCATCCTCTACGGCATCGCGCTCGCGGCGCTGGCGAAGGCCGCGGTGACGCTGATGATGATCCTCGGCCCGGTCTACCGGGCGGGCCAGGCGCTGACCTGGCTGACGGGCTCGGTCGGCGCGGCGCACTGGAGCGACGTCTTGGTGGTGGCCGTGGGCCTCTGCGTCGCCGCCGTCCTGCTCACGGCGATGCGGGGCACGATCCGGCAACTGGTCCTCGACGCCGACAGTGCGGCGGCGACGGGCGTGCCGGTGGGCCGGGCGCAGGTGGCGCTCCTCGCGCTCGCGGTGGCGCTGACGGCGCTCGCGGTGAGCCAGGTGGGCGCCATCGGCTTCGTGGGCCTGGTCGCGCCGCACGTCGCGCGGCTCCTGCACGGCGAGTTCAGGGGCGGCTACCTCGTCGCGACGGCGCTGGTCGGCGGCCTCATCGTCCTCGGCGCGGACACCCTCGCCCGCCTGATCGCGGCCCCGCTGGAGCTGCCCGCCGGTGCTCTGACCGCGCTCATCGGCGCACCGCTCTTTCTCTGGCTTCTGCTGAAGGGACGCCGCACCCATGGCTGAACCGCTCGCCCGCCTCCGGTCCGTCACCGCGCGCTACGATCGCGTGACGGCGCTCGACCTCGTCGATCTCGACCTGCCCGAGGGGCGGATCACCGCACTCTGCGGCCCGAACGGCAGCGGCAAGTCGACCGCGCTCCGCGTGCTGCGGGGCCTTCATGGCGCGGAGGCCGGCGCGGTCGAGGTCGCGGGCCGCCCCCTGCGGGACTGGACGGCGAAGGACCTCGCCCGCGAGGTCGCCATGCTGAGCCAGTCGCCCGACGCGCCGCCCGAGCTGACCGTGCAGGACCTCGTCCGCCTCGGCCGCTTCGCCCATCGCAAGCGCTTCATGGGCCAGTCGGGCGAGGATCACGCCGCCTGTGCCCGTGCCCTTGCCGCGACGGAAATGGCCGATCTCGCCGGCCGGCCCATCGGCCAGCTCTCGGGCGGTCAACTCCAGCGCGCCTGGATCGCCATGACCATCGCGCAGGACGCGCCGCGCATCTTCCTCGACGAGCCGACGAACCATCTCGACGTTGCCCATGCCTTCGAGGTGCTCGAGCTTGTGCGCCGCCTGAACCGGGCGGAGGGCCGCAGCATCGTCCTCGTCCTGCACGACCTGAACATGGCGATGCGCTACGCCGATCACGTGGTCCTCTTCGACGCGGGCCGCGTGGTGGCCGCGGGGCCGACCCCCGAGGTGCTGACCGAGCCGCGGGTGGCAGAGGTCTTCGGCATCCGGTGCCGGATCCTGGAGCTCGGCAGCGGCGACGGACGGATCCTCGTCACGCTTCCCGGCTCGGTCCCGTGCTGCGGCAAGCCGTCCGCGCGGTGATCGGGGGATTTACCCGACTCATTTTGTCGACTACCCCTTAAGGTGAGCAAAAGACTCGGTCATAGGTTCAGGTCATGTCCGGAGGGCGCGCGATGGCGGGAACGGTGCGTGAGGCCGAGGGGCCGGACGACCTGCCGTGCTGCCGCCGCGAGTTCATCCACGGCGCGTTCGAGGCCGGATGCTGCGCGGACCTGCATGGCGAGGCCCTGCTCGATCGACTGACGCTCCCGTTCCGTGACGGGGCCGTCGGACCTCAACGATCCGGACACGAAGGGACAGTACGATGACGCGCATATTCCTCACCACATCGGCAATCGGCCTCAGCCTGACGGGCGCGGCCATGGCACAATCGCCGAGCGACGTGCTCGGCACCTACTCGGACATCGCGGCTGCGATCTACGAGGACAGCCTGATCTCCGCCCGCGCCCTGAACGACGCCGTCGCCGCGCTGATCGCGGAGCCGTCGGCCGAAACGCTCCAGGCCGCGCGCGAGGCGTGGCTCGAGGCGCGCGTGCCCTACCAGCAATCCGAGGTCTACCGCTTCGGCAATCCGATCGTGGACGACTGGGAGGGCCGCGTGAACGCCTGGCCGCTCGACGAGGGGCTGATCGACTACGTCGCCGGCACCTACGGCGGCCCGACCGACGCCAACCTTTTCGCCGCGCTGAACGTGGTCGCGAACCCGACCTTCACGCTCTCGGGGCAGGAGATCGACGCGACCGTGATCACGCCGGCGCTGCTTCGGGACACGCTTCACGAGGCGGACGGCGTCGAGGCGAACGTGGCCACGGGCTATCACGCCATCGAGTTCCTGCTCTGGGGCCAGGACCTGAACGGCCACGGCGACGGCGCGGGCGAGCGGCCGTGGACCGACTACGCGCAAGGCGAGGACTGCACGAACGGCAACTGCGACCGGCGGGCGGCGTATCTCGCGGCGGCGACCGAGCTTCTGGTCTCGGACCTCGAATGGATGGCGGCCCAGTGGGAGGACGGCGGCGCGGCCCGCGTGGCCCTTCTGGAGGACCCGCAGGCCGGTCTCGCCGCGATGCTGTCCGGCATGGGCTCGCTCTCCTACGGCGAGCAGGCGGGCGAGCGGATGCGCCTGGGCCTCATGCTGAACGACCCCGAGGAGGAGCACGACTGCTTCTCCGACAACACCCACAACAGCCACTACTACGACGGGCTCGGCATCCGGAACGTCTATCTCGGCGCGTATGTCCGGATCGACGGCAGCCTCGTCTCGGGGCCGTCGCTGAGCGATCTCGTGCAGGCGGCGGATGCCGATCTCGACACCGAGATGCGGACGCACCTGTCGGAGACCATGATGGCGCTCGGCCGGATCAAGACCGCCGCCGAGGCGGGCTTCGCCTATGACGAGATGCTTGCGCGCGGCAACGTGGCGGGCGAGGCGCTGATCATGGGCGGGGTCAATGCGCTCATCGAGCAGACGCGCTCGATCGAGCGGGTGGTGGCGGAACTCGGTCTCGACGGGATCGCGTTCGAGGGCTCGGACAGCCTCGACAACCCCTCCGCGGTCTTCCAGTAACCCGTGCGGGGGGGCGCCGTGCCCGCGCCTCCCCCCTTTCGAGAGACGGCCATGAAGCGCATTCTTCTCGCCCTGCTGCCCGTGGCGGCGGCCTTCGCCGTTCCGGTCCTCGTGATGGCAGATGCCGAGAGCGCCGAGGACTGGAGCCAGCTCGCCGACGTTCATCTCGACGTCATCCCCCGCACCGAGGAGGAGCGCGCGCGCATCGCCGCCGTGACGGCCTGGCCGACCGATTTCTCCGCCCCCTGGGCCTTCGAGGAGAACTCGGCTGGCGCGCAGACCGTCCGCGCCCGCGACACGGCGGACGCCTTCTCGCAACCGGCCGAGAACCTGACCTTCGAGCAGGAGCTCGCGTTCCGCGTCGGCAACGGCCTGTTCCGGCGCGTCTGGGTCTCGGCGCCGTCCTCGACGCTCGCCTCCGACGGGCTCGGGCCGCTCTACAACGCGCGCTCCTGCCAGCGCTGCCACCTGAAGGACGGGCGCGGCCATCCGCCGGAGGGGCCGGAGGACGGCGCGGTGTCGATGTTCCTGCGCGTCTCCATCCCGGCGCCGATGGCCGAGACCGAGCGCTACATCGCCGGCACGCACCCGACGGCGCCCGACCCCGTCTACGGCACGCAGCTTCAGGACTTCAGCCTACCGGGCCACGCGCCCGAATACCGGCTACAGATCGACTACGAGGAGATCGAGGTGCCGCTCTCGGGCGGCGAGACCGCGACGCTCCGCCGCCCGACCTACACCGCCGCCGATCCGGGCTACGGGCCGCTCCACCCCGACGCCATGCTCTCGCCCCGCGTCGCGCCGCAGATGATCGGCATGGGGCTGCTCGAGGCGATCCCGGTAGAGGACATCCTCGCCTGGGCTGACCCGGAGGATGCCGACGGCGACGGCATCTCGGGCCGGCCGCAGGTCGTGTGGTCGGACGTCCACGACCAGCCGATGCTGGGCCGCTTCGGGCACAAGGCGGGCAACCCCACCGTGCTGGAACAGACCGCGAGCGCCTTTGCGGGCGACATCGGCATCTCGAACCCGATCCATCCGGCGGGCTCGGGCGAATGCACCGACCTCCAGACCGACTGCACCGCCGCGCGCGATGGCGGCAATCCCGAGCAGGGCGGCTTCGAGATCGACCGGACGGGCCTCGACCTCGTGACCTTCTACAGCCAGACCCTCGCCGTTCCGGCCCGCCGCGACGTGAACGATCCGCAGGTGCTGCGCGGGCGCGAGATGTTCTTCGGCGCGGGCTGCGCGGCCTGCCACCGGCCGAACTACGTCACCCACCGGATCGCGGGCGACCATCCGGCCAGCTTCCAGCTCATCTGGCCCTGGACGGACCTGCTCCTGCACGACATGGGCGAGGGCCTCGCCGACAACCGCCCCGAGGGCCGCGCGGACGGGCGCGAATGGCGCACGGCGCCGCTCTGGGGGATCGGGATGACCGAGACGGTCTCGGGTCACACCTACTTCCTCCATGACGGCCGCGCGCGCTCGCTGCTCGAGGCGGTGCTCTGGCACGGCGGCGAGGCCGAGGCCGCCCGCGACGCCGTGGTCGAGATGCCGCCCGAGGACCGCGTGGCCCTGATCCGCTTCCTGGAGAGCCTCTGAATGCGACACCTCCTGTTCGCCGCCGCGCTGGCGCTGCCTTCGCCCGCCCTCGCCCAGCCCGTGCAGATGGACGCAGCCGGTATCGTCGCGGCGGCGCTCGACCGGCACATCCTGCCGGGCTATGCCCGTCTGACCGGGGCGACGGAGGACCTCGCCGAGGCCGCCGAGGCGGGATGCGCCGCGGACGACCCCGGCCTCCGCACGGCCTTCCACGACGCCTTCGACGCCTGGATGGGCGTGGCCCACCTGACCTTCGGCCCGGCGGAGGAAGAGAACCGCCTCTTCGCGCTCGCCTTCTGGCCGGATGCGCGGGGCATGACGCCGCGCGGGCTGATGGCCCTGATCGAGGCCGCGGACCCGGTCGTCGAAACCGTGGAGGATTATCCCACCGTCTCCGTCGCCGCGCGCGGCTTCTACGCGATGGAGTTCCTGCTCCATGACGAGACGGTGAGCGCGGCGGGAGAGCCCGCCTACCGCTGCGCCCTCGTGCAGGCCGTCGCCCGCGACATCCACGCCACCGCGACCGACCTGCGCGCCGACTGGGAGGAACGCTTCGCGGACCTCATGCGCGAGGCGGGGCGGAACGACCGCTTCCAGTCGCCCGACGAGGCGCTGAGGACGCTGTTCGGCGCGCTCGACCACGGGCTCGAGGTCACCGCCGACCTGCGCCTCGGCGGCCCGCTCGGCAGCTTCGACCGGCCCCGCCCCCAGATGGCCGAGGCCCGCCGCTCCGGCCGGTCGCTCGCCCATTTGGCGCTGTCGCTCGAGGCGCTGGAGGAGCTGGCGCTGATCCTCGCCCGCGACCTGCCCGAGACGCAGGGCGCCCTGACGGACGCCTTCGCCATCGCGCGGGAGCGCGCCGCGGCGCTCGACGATCCGGTGTTCGCGGGTGTCGCCGATCCGCAGTCCCGTCTTCGGGTGGAGGCGCTTCGGCAGCGCGTGCAGGAGGTCCGCGACGCGGTCCGAGGCGAGCTCGGGCCCGCGCTGGGCGTCGCGGCGGGCTTCAACGCGCTCGACGGGGACTGAGGCCATGCCCACGCGCCGCCTCTTCCTCGCGGGCCTCACCGCCTCCGCCGCGCTTCCGCGCGTCACCTGGGCCGATGCGGGCGCGCCGTCCTACCTCGCCGCGGCCCGGGTCGCCTCGGGCGCCTACCGGCTCTGCGGCCTCGACGAAGGCGGACGGATCCTCTTCGACCTGCCGCTCCCGGACCGGGGACATGCCGCCGCCGCGCATCCCCAGCGGCCCGAGGCCGTCGCCTTCGCCCGCCGGCCGGGCACCTTCGCCCTCGTCATCGAGTGCGTGCGGGGACGCGAGGCGGCGCGGCTGGAGGCGCCTGCGAACCGCCACTTCTACGGCCACGGCGCGTTCTCATCCGACGGCGCGATCCTCTACACGACCGAAAACGACCTCGAGACGCTCGAGGGGCGCATCGGCCTCTGGGACGCTGCGGACGGCTATGCGCGGATCGGCGACCTCCCATCCGGCGGCATCGGCCCGCACGACCTTCTGCGCCTGCCCGGAACCGAGCTCCTCGTCGTCGCGAACGGCGGCATGGCCACGCATCCGGACAGCGGGCGCGTGCCGCTGAACCTCGCCACGATGCGCGCGAACCTGGCCTATGTCGATCCGGCCGGCGGGATCGAGACCGTCGAACTCGCGCCGGAGATGCGACGGAACTCCATCCGGCACCTCGCCGTCGTGGAGGACGGCCTCGTCGCCGCCGCGATGCAGTGGCAGGGTCCGGAGACCGAGCATCCGCCGCTCCTCTTCACCCATCGCAGGGGTGCGCCGCCGCGCCTGATGGCCGCGCCGGAGCCCGAGCATCGCCCCCTCGCCAACTATGCCGGCAGCGTCGCCTTCTCGGGTGACGGGGCGGAGATCGCGATCACCTCGCCACGCGGCGGCCGGCTGCACCGTTTTTCGCGACGGGATGGAAGCTTTCTCGGCAGCGTCGCCATCGCCGACGTCTGCGGTGTGGCGCGCCATCCGCTCGGCGGTTTCCTGATCACCAGCGGCACCGGGGCGGTCGGACCACTCGGCCTCGAGACAGCCCGCACACTCAGCCAAACGGGCTGGCACTGGGACAACCACGTGGTCGATCTCGATAGGCGTCCGTAGCCTGCGGATCATCGACGAAGGCCGGCTCTCCGCCCGATCTCACCACCGACGGCATCGATGCGGACGGCCCGAAGCCGTCCTTCCGAAGCCTCGGACTGTCGGAAACGAAAGGGTCGTCCAGGCGTTGAACGACGGCTTCTCGGCAGATTGCCCTTGGACGACGACGATGCGATTGATGATCTACCACCACCGGGGCGCGGGCACGGGTGCGGTGTCCGGAGAGGACCTCATGGGGTCCTTCCGTGCCGAGGGTTTCCGGCCGAGCTCCCTGCAGAAGACGGCAGAACGCGACGCATCACGGGCAGAGGACACGATCCTGATCGCGGGTGGCGACGGAACCGTGGAGCGCGCTTTCGATCTCTTCGGTGGCGCCGGCCGCCGCTTCGCGATCCTGCCGATCGGAGGCGGGAACAACAGCGCCTGATCCGCGCGGCGGTGGGTGCGCGTTTCACCGGCCATGACATCCTCGGCGAGGTGCGCGGCGAAAGGCCCGGGCGTGGCCAGGAAATTCGTCCGGGCCATCGACCCGATCGACGGAACCGCGAATGTCTCGAACGGCTTTCGGCTCTTGGTCGCACAAGGTCGCCTCGCCCGCGACGGTCACGGCGCGCGTTCCGGCCGGCCGACGGCGGGCACGATCCAAGCACCTCTGCTACACTGTTCCGATGACCCAGCTCGTGCAGCCACGCCTCGTCAATCCGCCGGACGGCGATCCCGGCGTCTATCTCGATTTCCGCTTCGGCCGCCGCGCCATCCTCTTCGACTTGGGCGAGCTCTCGCCGTTGAGCCCGCGCGAGGTTCTGAGGGTCAGCCACGTCTTCGTTTCCCACGCCCACATGGATCACGTGGCAGGCTTCGACCACCTCCTGCGGCTGCGCCTGCACCGTCCGCGTCCGCTCTGCTTGATCGGGCCCGAGGGCTTCGTTGATCAGGTGGAGCATCGTCTTGGCGCCTTCACCTGGAATCTCCTGGATGAGACCTCGATCGATTTCCGCCTGTCAGTCGGCGAATTCGACGGCCGCCGCATTACACGATCCGCCGAGTTCCGCGCACGCGAGGCGTTCCGCCGTCGCGACCTGCCGTTGCCGGAGATCCCCGAGGGCATGGCGCTCGCCGAGGATGACTTCGCCGTGGAATGCGTGGCGCTCGACCATGGCATCCCTTCCCTGGCCTTCGCCCTTCAGGAGAGGCTGCGCGTCAATGTCTGGAAAGCCTCGCTCGAGGAAAACGGACTGCCGGTCGGGCCGTGGCTCGACGCGGCCAAGCGCGCGGTCCGCGCCGATGCGCCCGACGACCATCGGCTGGAGGTTCCTGGTCACGGCTTGGTGCTTCTGGGCGACCTCCGCGGGAAGGTCTTGAAGACCGAGCGCGGCCAGCGCGTGGTCTACGTCACCGATGCCGCCGATACGGATGCCAATCGTGACCGGATCGTGCGCCTGGCGTCCGGGGCCGACCATCTCTTCATCGAGACGCCGTTTCTCGATGCCGACCGACACCTCGCCGCCGGCACGGCACATCTCACGGCGCGCGCCGCGGGAGAGATCGCCCGAGCCGCGGGCGCCAGGCGCGTGACGGGATCTCACCACTCGGCCCGGTATGGCGACCGACCGGGCGCGCTCGAAGCGGAACTGGCGGAAGCGCTCGACCGAGAGGCGCCGCGTGCTCTTGCCGGATCGCGGACAAGCGCGGAGCCGGCCTGGGTCCGCCGTTGGCGCCGGAACGGCCTGTCCCGGGAGGCGACCCTCGCGCGGTTCGAGGCTCTTCCGCCTGTTTCACCCGACGAGATTCTCGGCGACTGGAACGGGGTCGGTCTACCGACCGGCCACCCGCTCGACGGACTGCTCGAGGGCCTCGGATGGCAGGGCAAGCGCTTCCGGAGCGCCGACGACGTCGATCCGCTGGTTTTCGCGCCCGGCGTCGCGCTCGACCCGCGCCTCATGCCCGTCGGCCTCGCGCTGCGCTGGCCCCAACTCGCCGGCAGCATCGGCGCTCGGGTGGCCTTCCGGCTGGTGCTGCCGGTTTTTCGCTCCCGCCGGCCGACGGCACGCCTCGCGACCGTCGGCTTCCGCGGCACGGCGAGCGCGGCCATGATCTATGATCGGCAACCCATCATCGACCATTTCCGCCGCATCGATGACAGGCGCATTCTCGGTCTGATGGAGATGCGCCGCGCGGATCCCTACTTCTTCCTCCTGGTAAGAGAGCCGCGCCGCCAATCGGGCTGAAGAGGCACGATCGTCGGCCCGGCGACGCAGGCAGGGCGGGACGGGGCTCGACCGTCAGGCCGGCTTCAGGGCTCTTTCCCTCGTGTTGCGACGGTCGACACCCGGCCGAACCTGACGCAGGGCCTCGCTTATCGCTTGTTCGGTGGACCCACATGGCACGCTGACCACCGCGGGCTGCGGTCTTCGCTTCCGCGCCAGCCGCAGCGCGCGCAGGGCGGCCTCGATGTCGGCCTGCACCTTGGCGGCCGGAACGTGCCCGTAGGCAGCGACCTCCTCGAGGCTCCGGGACTCGATCAGCACATGAGGCACGTCCGCCTGGGTCATGTGGAACCGCAGGGCGGCGGACTTCGCGACGGCGCGCGGCACGACGGCGGCGAATTCCCTCGGCGTCCAGGTGTAGAAGTGGCTGTCCGCCACCACGGCCTTGGCGTGCGGATCCGTGTCGAGAACCTCCTCCACGAAGGTCGCGGTCTCGCCGGCGATGCGGCTCAACTCCGGATCGGCGAGGAGCGCACCGGCGCGCGAAAGAAAGGCCGCCATGCGCGCGTTCTCGAGGAGCGTCTTCTCGAAATGCGGGACGGTCCAGGTCTCGTCCCGCGCGGCGCGGTGAAAGCCGCCGCCCACGTGGTCCCGCACGCCGCCCGAGAGGATCCGGCCGAGGTCTCTGCGCAGTCCCTCGCGCGCGGCGGTATCCGCTCCGGCCTCGGCGAGGCGCTGCCCGAGCCGCTCCGGATCGAGGAGGAGGTCGTCGGCGGGCCCGGGACCCGTGCCGGGAGCCATGTCCGGATCTCCGGCCTCCGGCAGGTCGCGCGCGCTGTCGATCAGGGCCGCGAGCGAAGGCACGGCGCCCTCGCGGCCCTCGTAGGCGAGGTCCGGGTAGGCGACGAGCGGAACGCCCGACGGCGACAGGAGCACCAGCGTCGGCGGCCCCCGGCGGCCGGACAGGCGCTGCGACCAGTCCATCACGCGCCCCGCGCGGTCGGGGTCGCGGAAGGGATCGACCCGCACCGCGACGCAGCCTCCGCAGAAGGCCCGCCCCAGCCGGTCGTCCCGCCCCGCCACGAGGTCGAGGCGCTGCCCCGCCGTCGTCCAGTCCGGATCGGCGCTGACAAGGACGGGAAGCCCGCGCGCGCGCGCTTCGGCCATCCCCTCCTCCCAGTCCCTCCACGCGATGAGCGCCTCGCCGATCACGTGTAGTCCTCCGCGTTCTCGAGGTTCACCTTTCCGTTCCGGATCGCGTCCGACATCCAGTAGCTGAGCATCCAGATCGTCTCGGTCGGGTTGTGCCCGGACATGGTGGGCGCGACCGCGCCCCCGCCCACGAAGAGGTTGGGCATGGTCCAGACCTGGCAGTAGCGGTTGGTCGCCGATTGCGACGGATCGGAACCCATGCGGGCACCGCCGAGGTCGTGGGTCATCGTCGGGCGCGGCGAGGCCTCGTTGTCGCCCCAGATGTTGGTGGCCCCCGCCGCCTCGAGGATCTCCACGCCCCGGTCGTGGATGAACCGGCCCATCCGCAGCTCGTTCCGGTGCACGTCGTTCGTCACCCGCGCCGCCGGAACGCCGAACCGGTCGGTGTAGTTCGGATCGAGATCGATCCGGTTGTCCGTGTAGGGCAGCGGCTCCATCAGGAGCTGAAGCGAGATGTAGCGGTTGAGGTTCTGCGTGTACCAGTCCTTGAACCCCGCGCCCCAGCCGGGCACCTCGTCGGGATGGTCGCCATAGGTGTCGAGCGGGAAGCGCTGCGAGGGCGAGCCGATGAAGGCGCCGCGGATGAAGAACTCCTCGGGGTCCATCCGAAGCTTCCGCTCCGAGATGTTCTCGCCGTTGAAGTCGTCCACGCCCTGCCGCTGCACCGCCGGCCCGTTCCAGCCGTTGAGGAAACGGTCGTCGAAGGTGGCGCTGACGCTGATGCCGGGCCGGTTGATGAAGTAGCGGCCGACCTGCCCGTCCGCATCGATGCCGGAATGCAGCATGAGGCGGACGTTCTGGTAGGTATAGGCCCCGAGGATGAAGATGTCGCCCGGCTGCTCGTGCACCTCGCCCGCCTCGTCCACGTAGGTCACGGACGTCACGCGCCCGTTCTCTTGGTTCAGGCGGATCACGTGGCTCTGCGGCCGGATCTCGAAGTTCTCGAGCCGCTCGGCCGCCGGCAGGAGCGAGACGAGGCTCGAGGACTTCGACCCGTTCCAGCAGCCGTAGCTCGTGCAGAAGGCGCAGTAGGTGCAGCCCGGCCGCGTGATGTCGTAGAGCGATGTCCAGGTCTCGGTGGTGATGCCGGTCGGGACATGGAAGGGTTGCAATCCCAGATCGAGCGCGCCCTGGCGGAAGGTCAGGTCGGTGGCGTTGTCGCGAAGGGGCCGGAACGGGTAGTCGCGCTGTCGCGGCGCCTCGTAGGGGTTGCCTTCGTCCGGGTTCACGGGCCGGATCTCGCCCTGGATGTTGCCGGGCCAGCCGCCGATGCCGATGCTCCATTCCGCCTTCTCGTAGAAGGGCTCCACCTCGTCGTAGGACATGGGCCAGTCGGCGATGGCCGCGCCGTCCTCCTCCAGGTAGTCGAGCATGCCCGTGTCGCCGTAGAGTTCCTCGATGGTGCTCGATACGCGGAAATCCTCCTCGTAGTAGCGCCACGACTGGCCCGACCAGTGCACGGAGGCGCCGCCGACCGTGGAGGCCATGATGTAGTTCGCGGGCTTCGCCTGCTCGTCCTCCGTCCTGCGATAGGTGATCGGCGCGCGCCCGAACTCGGGCAGCATCTCGCCGCGGGTGTCCCAGCGGAGCGTGTCGAACGATCCGCGCTGGAAGTTGTCCTCCGTCGTCCGGTACTGCCCGCTCTCGAGCACGACGACGCTGCGGCCATCCTGCGCCAGTTCCAGCGAGACGGGTCCCGCCGCCGCGCCATAGCCGATGACGACGACGTCCTTCCTCGGTTGGGTTGCCATGGCTTCCTCCCTTGGTGTCGGTTGCTCAGAGGTCGACGATGCTCTGGACGGGCATGTCCAGCGGCTCGAAGCTCTGCTGCTGTTCCTCGGTGATGATGTAGAAGGGGCCGGGATAGCCCACCTGGCGCCATGCCTCGAAGTCGCGGTTGCCGCCATAGATCGGGTCCGAGAAGAGCCCCTGCATCGTGTGCGCGTGGATCGTGTCGAAGAAGCTCGCGCCGTCGCCCTCGGCAAAGCCGGGCACGTCGTCGTCCTGCAGCCGCGTCAGGATCTCGTCCTGCTGTTCGGGCTCGAGCCCGTCGAAGCCGCCGCCGTAGTCGGATCGGGCCAGCGCGTCGATGCGGCCGAGGCCCTCGTGGTACTGCGTCTGCGCGTGCTGATAGGCCGAGATCATGGCCTGGTCGATATAGCGCGGGACCCCGATCGCGACGGCGCCGGGCGTGTCGGTGGGCGGCCAGAGCCGGTCGACCACGGCTTCGAGAATCCGCGCGTCGTTCGCGTTGAAGAAGGCGTAACCGTCTTCCTGCTGTCCCTGCGCCAGGGCGTCGAGCGCGAAGGCGTTCGAGACGATGGCACCGGCGATGCCGCCCGCACCCGCGCGCAGTATTCCCCTGCGCGAGATACGCGCCCAGGGGGCGATCTTCCTGTCCGTCATGAGATCCTCCTCTGTCGTGCCGGGGCCGGGGCCCCGTCGCCCGCCGGTTCGCGGCGGAAAAAGAAAAAGGGCCCGACCATCCGGTCCGGGCCCCTGTCGTCAGGCGTCCTCCTCCTCGTCCGGCGTCTCGGCCTCGCCGTCGTGTGCCCCGGCGCGGTCCACGCCCGAGATGCGACGCCACGGGAAGGCGCGTTCCCCGCGCCATCGGCGTCTGCATGGCCTACGGACGGGATCATCCGGGCGTCCTTTGCTGCCGAGTCTGCGACCTCAACGCACCGGGCCAACGCACCGGGGACGTGCGGGTTCCGGCGCGAAGGCCCCGGTCGATGGAACGCTCTCCCCCCTCGGAGATTCTCGCATCAGACGCGCAAGAACACCGAGCAAGGAGGGAGCAAGCATGAAAGCGAGCAAGACAGGACCGGCAATCGCCGTCGCGGCGGGCCTCGTCGCCAGCGTCGCCTTCGGCCAGAACTTCGGCGGGGACGAGGACCAGAGCTACGCCGCCGAGCTCTGGCAGACGATGACGGAGCGCGACCTCGCGGGCGAGAACGCAGTGCAGGCGTTTCCCTATCCGGGCACCGACCCGCACGGAATGATGCGCGAGACCTTCTACACCGAGGCCACGATCGACGGGCATTCGGGCGATCTCGTGATCAAGCGCCACGCCCAAGCATCGGAGTGGCGGAGGAACCGTCTGGCGGGGTCGTGCGTTCACGAGGCACTTGAAGAAGCATTGTTCGTGTCTTCACTTCGGTTGCCGAGCTTGTAGCGCACCGAAGCCGCGAAGACGGGCGGCGACCGAAAGCTCTCGATCTTCAGGTTTTTCGCAGGTGTCGTCGTGCGAAGGGTCAAGGCCGTTGGATAAGGACGAGGACCCGAGCACGGCGGCACTCCGGGTGTAGGCGCTGAGGGTACGGCTGCCATGACCTGGGCCGCCCTCGAGGATGGTTGCGCCCGCGGCAAGCCGTGGACGCTGGCGGCGGAACGCAATGTTTCGCCGGAACTCGCGCAACGCCGTGCCGTTGACCAATGGCAAACGCAGCACGGAGACCGACCATGCGCACCCTCCTCCACGCGACCTGACTCTCCGCCGTCGCCGCGGCTGCCGCGGCCCAGGACGAGGCCACATCCGTCGAAGGCACCTTTCAGCCCCTGAACCCGGCGGGTGAAGGGATCTCGGGCGCCGTTTCGATCATGCCCGACTGCGACATGCTCCAAATCACGCTCGAGGCGGAGTTCGGCACGCCGCTCGCCCTGCCCCGCCGCGTGGTCTTCATCCACGGTGCGCCCGAAGGAACCGGACTGCCCGACAGCGTCCAGTCGCTGGAAGGCGTGCCCGCGTCGGTCACCGTGCCCATCGCCTGCGCCGAACTCGACGCGTCCGAGGGCTGAACCGGGAGACGGCCGCGCCGGTCTCGTGCCGCCGCGGTTCCAAAGGGAGGAAAGAAATGACGAGAAACCGTTTCACGTCCGCGCGCTACGGCGAGGTCGAACGGAGGATGGCGGAGGCGCTCGTGGATATCGAAGCGCGCTCGCTCGATCCAGCGCCGGTGGAGGACTGCGACTGCAAGCAGGGCATGTTCCCCGGTGTGAGCCGGCGAAGCCTGCTGGCCGGTGGCGCCTCGCTGGGCGGCGCCATGCTCGCCTCCGGCGCCCGCGCGCAGGAGGCCCCGCCCGGCGCAAACCTGAACCCCGTGCCCGAGGACCCCACGCGGGTCCAGGGCCGGCCCGTCCTGTCGGAGAACGGCTACGGCGCGCGCTCGCAGTTCGAGAGCGAGGTGCGCTGGCGCTATCCCACCGCCACCGCGCAGTCGAGCTGGTCGATGACCCCGCTCGCCTCGGGCCACGGCATCGTCACGCCCTCGGGCCTCCATTTCGAGCGCCACCACGCGGGCATTCCCACGATCGACCCGCGCGAGCACACGCTGATCCTGCACGGCATGGTCGATGAGCCCATGCGCTTCACCATGGACGACCTGATGCGCCTTCCCTCGGTCAGCCGCATTCACTTCATCGAGTGCTCCGGCAACACGCTGACCGAATGGGAGGAGCCGACGCTCAGGACCGTGCAGGGAACGCATGGCCTGACATCGACCTCGGAATGGACGGGCGTGAAGCTCTCGACGGTGCTGGAGATGGCGGGGCTTCAGGACAGCGGGACGTGGATACTCGCCGAAGGCGCCGACGCGGCGGTGATGACGCGCTCCATCCCTGTCGAGAAGGCGATGGACGACGCGATCCTCGCCTATGCCCAGAACGGCGAGGCGCTGCGCCCCGAGCAGGGCTATCCGCTGCGCCTTCTGCTGCCGGGCTTCGAGGGCAACATGCAGATCAAGTGGCTGCGCCGTCTCGAGGTCAGCGACATGCCCTTCATGACGCGGGAGGAGACGTCGAAATACACCGACCTCATGCCCGACGGCGAGGCGCGTCAATTCACCTTCGAGATGGACGCGAAGTCCGTCATCACCTTCCCCTCAGGCGCCATGCGCCTGCCCCGCCCCGGCTACTACGAGATCACCGGCCTCGCCTGGTCGGGCCGCGGCAGGGTCACGAAAGTCGAGGTCTCCACCGACGGCGGCGAGACCTGGGAGGAGGCCGCGCTCCAGGAGCCGGTGCTCGACAAGTGCCACACCCGCTTCCGGCTGCCCTGGGTCTGGGACGGCGAGCCCGCCGTGCTCCAGAGCCGCGGGACGGACGAGACGGGCTACATCCAGCCCACGCTCGAGGAACTCGTTGAGGTGCGCGGGACCGACAGCGTCTACCACCTGAACGCGATCCAGAGCTGGGGCATCGACAGCGACGGGGAGGTGACCAATGTCCATGCGTAACCTGACGATCCTGACGGCCGCCGGCATGGCCTTCGCCGCCGCCGGCGTCGCCCAGCAGGAGGGCGAGGACCTCGTGCCGCGGCAGGCGGCCGACCTGCCCGCGCTCATCGGCGACTTCGACGAACGCGCGCCCGAGACGGTGCCCGACTCCAGCGCGGCGCAGGTCGCGGAGATCGATCCGTCGGCCTTCCGCTTCGGCATCGGCCAGCCCGCCACCGGGGAGGAGATCGCCGCCATCGACATCGACGTGATGCCCGACGGTCGCGGCGCGCCGGAAGGGAGCGGCTCCTTCGCCGAGGGCGAGGAACTCTACGCCACCCATTGCGTCGCGTGCCACGGCGAGGATCTGGGCGGTGTCGAGGGCACCGGCGGTCCCGCGCTCGTCGGCGGGCGCGGGACGCTCGACACCGATGCGCCGGTAAGGACGGTGGAGAGCTACTGGCCGCATGCCTCGACGCTCTTCGACTACACGCACCGCGCGATGCCCTTCAACGACCCGGGCTCGCTGACCCCCGACGAGGTCTACGCGATCAGCGCCTACATCCTCGGGCGCGCGGGCATCCTCGACGAGGGCGCCGAGATGAACGCGCAAAGCTTCGGCGAGATCGAGATGCCCAACGTCGATAGGTTCTATCCCGATCCGCGCCCCGGAACCGGTGTCGGCGATGCGCAGGAGGTCGAGTGACCCCGCCGGCCCCCTCCCGCGCCGACGCGAGGGAACGGAATGGCGTCCGGCGCTGACGAGAAGGATCTCGCGCGGCGGCTGGCCGAGGTTGCGGAACCGGCGCCTGATCGAGCGGCACGGCTTCACCATCGTCGCGGTCGAGGCCGACTGGCCCGACGCGGCCGCGATCAACCGCTTCGTCGCGCACGAGGCCACGCGCGAGGTCGCGGAACCGGCGTTCACCCGGTTCCCGACCTGGATGTGGCGCAACACGGTCATCGACGGGCTCGTCCATCGGCTCGGACGCCACAACGCGCGAATAGCCGATCCCGCGCACCGGGCCGGCTTCTACGGTCTCGACATCTCCAACCTGCGGGCCTCGATCGCCGCCGTGCTCGGCTACCTCGACGAGGTGGACCCCGAGGCCGCCCGCGTCGCGCGCGAGCGCTACGGCTGCCTCACGCCCTGGCAGAGCGATCCGGCCACCTACGGCCGCGCCGTCCTGACCGAAGGCTACCGCCGCTGCGAGGAAAAGGTCGTGGCCCAGCTCCGCGCACTCCTGGAGAAGCGGCTCGACTACGAGGCCCGGGACGGCGCGAGCTTCCTCGACGCCGCGCAGAACGCGCGCCTCGTGGCTTCGGCGGAACGTTACTATCGCGTCATGTACTACGGCGGCGCCGAGAGCTGGAACCTGCGGGAAACGCACATGTTCGAGACGCTGGAGCATCTGATGCAGGCGCGCGGGCCCGAGGCGAAGGCGGTGGTCTGGGCCCACAACAGCCACATCGGCGATGCCCGCGCGACCGAAATGGGGGCGGTGCGGGGCGAGCTGAACCTCGGCCAGCTCTGCCGCGAGCGCTGGGGCGACGAGGCCGCGCTCATCGGCTTCGGCACCCATGCGGGGACGGTCGCAGCGGCAAGCGGCTGGGGCTGCGCGATGGAGGTGAAGACCGTGCGCCCGTCCCGCGAGGGTAGCTACGAGCGGATCTGCCACGACAGCGGCGTCCGGCGCTTCCTGCTCGACCTGTCTCGCGACCGATCCCTGCGCGACGCCCTCGCCCCGGTCCGGCTGGAGCGCTTCATCGGCGTGATCTACTGGCCCGAGACCGAGTTGATGAGCCACTACGCAGACGCCTCCCTGCCCCGCCAGTTCGACGCCTGGATGTGGTTCGACGAGACGGAAGCGCTGACACCTCTGGGACCGGAGCACGCTCACGCGGGGGCGCCGGACACCTGTCCGTTCGGCCTCTGAGAGAGGCGCGTCCCGCGATCCGGGAGGGCGCCGCCGTCGAAGCCGGCAGGCTGCGGGCATGGAACCCGAGGGGAAGTTCCCACGCGGTTGCGACCACGTGTTGCGCGGCAGGAACCAATCCGCGATCCGGCGGTTCGGCCTGACAATGTTGTCCAAGGTGCTCTTTTCCATCGGCGGGCTCGCGCTTGTGGCCGCCGGCATCGCGGCCGCCGTCGTCGCGGGGCGCTTCGGCGAAGCCGAGACGGCCCCGCCGGTCGCGCCTCCTCTCGTCGAGATCGTCCGCCCCGAGCCCGTCGCCGAGCCGCCGTCCATCGTCGAGACGGGCTTCGTCCGGGCCGCGGAACGTGTCGAGGTGGCGCCCGAGATCGCCGGCAGGATCGTCGAGATCGGCGAGGGCTTCGCGCTCGGCGCGCGAATGGCCGAGGGCGATCTTCTCCTGCGGCTTTCGTCCACGGCCGTGGAGACGGACGTGACCCGGGCCGAGGCGCGGCTCGCGCGGGCGGAGGCGGCCGAGGAGCAGGCCTCGGCCGCCCTCGCGCGGCAGGAGGAACTCGCCGAGAGCGACTTCACCCCGGAGGCCGAACTCGAACGCGTGGCGGCCGATGCCGCCGCCGCCCGCGCCGAGGTGGCGCAGGCCGAGGCCGCACTCGAGGCGGCGCGCGCCCGGCTCGACGATACGCGCCTGACGGCGCCGTTCGACGCGCTCGTGATCGCCGAGAGCGCCTCGCCCGGGCAGCTCCTCCAGGTGGGCCAGACCGTCGGCACGCTCGTCTCCGCCGATGTGGCCGAGGTCCGCACCGGCCTCGCCGAGCGCGACTTTCGCCGCCTGCGCGAGACCGGCCCGCTCGGGGGACGCGAGGTGGCGGTGATGGTCGAGGGCGAGACGATCCCCGCAGGGATCGCCGCCTTCGCACCCGCGCTCGAGGGCCAGGCAAGGACGGTCGACGTGGTGGTGGAGGTCCGCGACCCCTTCTCGGAGGCGCGCGGCCTGATCCTGAACGGCGTCGTCACCGTCTCGATCCCGCTTCCCGATGCCGAGGGGCGGCTGTTCCGCCTGCCCGCCGGTGCCCTCCACGCCGGCGAGCGCCTGTGGCGGGTCACCGAGCAGGACCGGCTCGAGGTCGTCCGGGCCACCGTCGCGCGGCGCGGCGAGGGCAGCGTCTTCGTCACCTCCGACACGCTCTCGCCCGACGACCGCATCCTGATGACGCAAGTGCCCAACCCGCTGCCGGGGCTGGAGGTCCGCCTGCGCGGCGACAGCGACACGGCACAGGCGGAGGACGGCCCGTGAAAGGCCTCATCGACGCCGTTCTGCGCAACCTGGTCCTGCCCAACCTGATCCTCGCGGGCCTCGTGCTCTCGGGGCTCTTCGCCATGACGAACCTCACGGTGAAGAACTTCCCCGACATCTCCACGGGGGCGGTGAGCATCACGATCGCCTATCCCGGCGCGACACCGCAGGAGGTCTCGGACGGCGTGGTGCAACCCGTCGAGAACGCCATCCGCGCCATCGAGGGCATCCGCCGGATCGAGGCCCGCGCGACGCAGGGCCTGGCCAGCATCACGGTCAGCACGCTCCGCTCCGCCGACGCGGGGGCGGTGCAGGAGGACATGGAGACCGCCGTGGACGGCATCGCGATCCTGCCCGACGCCGCCGAGACGCCGACGATCACCGAGGTCACGCCGCAGGAACTGGCGATCCAGTACGTGCTGACGGGCGACATCGACCGCGCGCTCCTGAAGGACGTGGCCCAGGCGGCCCGCCAGGACCTGCTGGCGCTGGAGGGGGTTTCCACCGTCGAGGTCGCGGGCGTGCCGGAGGACCAGATCGGCATCGAGATCCGGCAGGAGACACTGCGCGCCTACGGCCTCGGGCTCGACACGGTGGCCGAACGCATCCGGGCCGAGAACCTCGACCGGTCGGGCGGCGTGCTCCAGTCGGGGAACGCGCGCATCCAGGTGCGCACGCTCGGCGAGGAGACGACCGGAACCGCGCTCGCCGACCTGCCCGTGATCCGCGGCGAGAACGGCGCGTCGGTCAGGCTCGGACGGATCGCCACGATCGAGGACGGGCTGGCGGAGGAGCCGGTGATCGCGCTTCTCGACGGGCGGCCGGCGGTATTCCTGTCCGTCTTCCGGGCGGGCGAGGAGCAGCTCCTCGACCTCGTCGAGACCGCGCAGCGCTACGTGGAGGACAGGCTGCGCCCCCGGCTTCCACCCGCCATCGAGGTCGTGCAGTGGACCAACGAGGCGGAGAACCTCGAGGGACGCATCCGGCTGCTGGCGAAGAACGCCGCCATCGGGGCGGGGCTGATCCTGCTCCTCCTGACGCTGTCGCTGGACCTGCGCATCGCGGCCTGGGTCTCGGCGGGGATCGTGGTGGCCTTCGTCGGGTCCTTCGGCCCGATGCTCGCCTTCGGGATCACCGTCAACCAGCTCTCGCTGTTCGGGTTCATACTGGCGCTCGGGATCGTCGTGGACGACGCCATCGTGGTCGGCGAACGCGTCTACACCGAGCGCGAGAGGCGCGGCGACCCGCGCGAGGCCGCCCGTGCGGGGGCGACGGCCATGGCGCGGCCCGTGTTCTTCGCGGTCGCCACGACGGTCGCGGCCTTCGTGCCGCTCCTGTTCCTGCCCGGCGTCTCGGGGTCGTTCATCACGCCGGTGGCCGCCGTGGTCATCATCGTCCTGACCATGTCGCTGATCGAGAGCTTCTTCGTCCTGCCACAGCACCTGGCGCATCTGAGGATGGGCCCTCCGCGGCGCTTCTCGCCGCGCCGCGCGACCGAGAGGCTGCGCGGCTATACCGGCCGGGCGATCGACCGTTTCGCCGACGGGCCCATGCGGCGGATCGCCGGCTTCTCGGCCCGCCGGCCCGTCTTCACCATCTGCCTGTGCCTGGGCATCCTCGCCGCGAGCTTTTCGGCCATGACCTCGGGGCTGGTGCGCTTCGTGTTCTTCCCCGACATCGAGGGCAACACCGCCGAGGCCCGCCTCGTCCTGCCCGCGGGAACCGCCCTGCCCCGCACCCGCGCCGAGGCCGAGCGCATCGCCGAAGCCGCCGGGCGCGCGGCCGCCCGCGTGGCGGAGCGGACCGAGGGTGTCGAGGCGGGCGACGTCCTTCGCAACACCGCCATCTCCATCGGCTTCACCGCCGCGTCGGGCGGCCCGGCGGGCGGGGGCGGCGGGGCCGCGAACGAGGCCGTCGTCGAGGTGCGCATCGCCGACGCCGAGACGCGCGCCTTCTCCGCGGAGCGCTTCGCCGAGGACTGGCGGCGCGAGACGGGCGAGATCCCCGGCGCGCGGGAACTCGTGTTCTCCTCCTCCATCGTGGGCCCCGGCGCGCCCATCTCGCTCCAGATCTCGGCCGCCGACCCGCAGGCGCGGATGGCCGCGGTCGCGCGCATCCGCGAGGCGCTCGCAGGCCGGAGCGGCGTCTACGGCATCCGGGACAGCGACGCGACCGCGGCGGAGGAGATCGTGGTGAGGTTGCGCGACGACGGGGCGGCGCTCGGCGTGTCGCTCGCCGAGGTGGCCGGCGCCGTCCGCGCCGCCACCTTCGGCGAGGTCGCGGGCGAGATCCTGCGCGGAGACGAGGAGGTCGAGCTGCGCGTCCGCCTGCCGGAGGACCAGCGCGAGAGCCTCGCCGACCTCCAGCAGTACCGCATCCCGGCGGGCGACGCCTTCGTGCCCATCGGCGCGGTCGCGGACCTGACGCGCCAGCCCGCGCCCACGACGATCACCCGCCTCGACGCCCGCCGCGTGACCTCGGTGGAGGCCGATGTCGACGCGGCCGTGACCTCCGGCGGGGCGGAGACGGCGTGGCTGCGGGAGAACGTGCTTCCCGGCATCCGCGAGGAGCATCCTTCGGTCGAGGTGCGCTACGGCGGCGAGCAGGACGAGCGCGCGCGTTTCGGCCCCGCACTGGCGCAGAACTTCGCGCTGGCGCTCTTCGGCATCTACGCCCTGCTCGCGCTGGCATTCGGCTCCTGGACGCGGCCGGTCCTGATCCTGCTCACCGTGCCCTTCGCGCTGGTGGGCGCGCTGGCCGGCCACGCGCTTCTGGGCCTGAACCTCACGCTCCTGTCGATGTTCGGGATCATCGGGCTGACGGGCATCCTGATCAACGCCTCGCTCCTCCTGCTGAACGAGTACGGCGCGCTCCGCGCGGAGGGACGCGACTGGCGCGAGGCGATCCCGGAGGCGGCCGCGCGACGCTTCCGGCCGATCTTCCTGACGACGCTGACGACGTTTCTCGGCGTCTCGCCGCTCCTCCTCGAGACCTCGCTGCAGGCCCAGTTCCTGATCCCCACGGCGGTATCGCTGGGGTTCGGCATCCTCGTCGGATCGATCCTCGTCCTCCTCGTGGTTCCAGCCTACGCCGCGCTCGCGGCGCGTGCGGGTGACTGGGCTGCGAGGCGCTCCGCAGAAGATGCCGGCGCGCGGGCACAGGGCGCTTGAATGTCCTGTCCAGCCCCGCGTGTCCGGATCTCGGCAAAGCTCGGCTTCCCACCCCTCGCAGGCAGCATGACGACGAACAGGCGCGAGCCTACGCGGAATCCCTCGAGACACGCGGGGATGCGGGCGGCGTCTTGGGTTGCGGCGCCAGCGGCGTGACATTCGTTGGCACGGACGACCCGCGATAGGTGGCCCGGACAAGCGCGCGAAACACGAGGATCGTGGCCGCAACCGCTGCGGCACTTACCGGCAGCACGATCGCCGCCACCACGATCGAGGTCTCGCCCGATCCCGCGACCACCTGCCACGCCACGACGCCCGTTGCCGCGAGCGCGATGGGAAAAACGCTGACAAGCAGGGAGAGCAGTATCATGGCGAGCATTTCGCCGCGCAGCCGGCTGCGCGGCGCGGACAGGATGTTGCAGGAGTAGATCGCCGCGACCAGCGCGAGGCACGCGAGGCTGGAGACGAGGGCGACTTCGAGTTGCATGATGGATCTCGGTTTCAAGGCCGCGTGGGTTCAGCCGGCGGGTTTGGAAGCTGGAAGAGCCGTCTTTCGCTGGATCGTCCTGCCGGCCTCTCGGTCGGCAGGACCTCTCGAAACGGATCGCTCAGCGGCCGGGATCAGCCGCGAGCGTCACCGCCGGTTCGCCGCCCGCGAGACCGAAGGTCTCGACCAGCGCGGCGCTGAAGACCACGAGGAAGAGAGCCCCGAGGCCCCAGGGCCACCAGACCGTGTGTCTTTCCGGGTGTTGCAAGGGACCGGTTCCGGTCACCGGTCGTAAAAATTCTTTTTTGGCCAAAGTCTGCGACAGCGGCCGACGATGTGTCGGCGATTTGCCGGAACATTCGTGGGGGGCGGACGACTTTCAATATCTGCGCCGGGTCCGTCGATGCGGTCGAGACGGCTCAGATCTCGTCGTCGACCTGGGTGACGTGCCGGAAGTA
>NZ_JBQLZP010000011.1:0-1398 GCF_052168335.1 Roseicyclus sp.
GGCGCCGCGAGCGCCCGCAGCCGCCGCCCCTCCGGCGTGCCCGATCCGAACCCGCCCACGTTCGCGTCGCGCGTGTCGAAGACGATCATGCCGCCCGAGCGCAGGTAGTCGTTGAGCCTGCGGTAGGCCTCGGGCGAGGGCATCGGCTGCTCGGCCGAGACCGGCCAGTAGAGCATCGGGAAGAAGGCCAGTTCGTCCGTCTCGAGATTCACGCCGATGGGCGGCGCGGGCTCGACCGAGGTGCGCGACCACAGGACGTTGGTGAGGCCCTGGAGACCGGCCTCGGAGATCCGGTCGAGCTCGGGATCGCCGGTGACGACATAGGCCAGCGTCACCTCGGAGGTCGCGAGAAGCGCGAGCTGGTCCTCGAGGGAAAGGCCGCCCTCCTGCGCTCCGGCGGGCGGCGCAGGCGCGAGGAGGAGCGCGGCGAGCGCCGCCGCCGTCCCGCGCCGAAGCGCGCCCGAAAGCCGCCCGGCGAGCCAGAGCGAGGCGATCGCGTCGAGCAGGAGCAGGATCAGCGCCCCCGTCAGAAAGGCCGCCATGAGGTCCGTCGGCTCGACCACCGCCATGCCCTCCACGGGAATGTCGGCGGGCCAGACCGCGGGCGACAGGACCGTGTCCGCCGCGATCACGTTCCGCGCCAGCCGCTGCTCGCCCCCGGTATAGAGACCGGGCAGGAGGTCGGCCGAAAGCGGCGCCTCGACCAGCGCTTCGCCGGAGACGCCGGGCCGAATCCCCGCGTCCCGCAGCGTGCCGAACCCGTCGAGCACCTCCTCCGGAACCCAGGTGATGCCCGCCACGTCCTCGGCGCCGGGCGTCGCCGGGCGCGTCGAGACGGCGAGGCGTTCGAGCATCTGCACGAAGAGGCCCGAGAGCGGCAGCGTAGACCAGTCGGCATTGGCCGTGACGTGGAAGAGCACGACGCTCCCCTGCCCGAGAGCCGCGCGGGTGACGAGCGGTGTGCCGTCCGTGAGCGAGGCGATGGTGCGCTCGGCGAGCTGCGGGTCGGGTTGGGCCATGACCTGGCTCGACACGGTGACGTCCCCGGGCACGGCGAGGCCGAAGAAGGGCGAGCCTTCCTCGAAGGGCCGCAGCGCCTTCGGCTCGCCCCAGGACATCGCGCCGCCCACCGTCCGCCCGCCCGCGCGCAGCCGCACCGGCATGAGCGGCCCCGCGCTGTCCCGCGCGAGGTCCGAGGCGGCGAGGCGCGGCCCCGCGAAGCGCACGAGGAGCCCGCCATCCTCGACCCAGGCGATCAGCGCCGCCTCCTCCTCGGCCGACAGCGTCGCGACATCGGCGAGGATGATCGCGTCGGGGCTCGCGAGCAGCATGTCCGACAGCGCGCCCTCCATCAGGTCCGCCGTGGGCGCGAGCGCCTGGCGGAGGTAGTGCAGCGGC
>NZ_JBQLZP010000012.1:0-1756 GCF_052168335.1 Roseicyclus sp.
GAGACCGCCTGCGAGGGGCGCTGCCCCTCGCGCTCCCCGGCGTATTTCATCGAAAGATGAAGGGCAGGGGCTTTCATCTTTCTTCAAATACGCAAGCAACACTCGCCAAGGGCGCGGCCCTCCACGCTTGTGCGGCCCGCACATGCCGCTGGCCGGGACCTCCGGCTTCCCGCTCGGGGCCGCCGGAGACCCGGAGGGAGAGCACGCTGCGCAGGGGGGCGTGGGTCGCGGCGGGGCGGCCACATCTCGCGGCGGGGCCGGCCCCGCGCCGCTTCTTGCATTCGTATGCAGAATCCGCTAGCGCTCCGCCGCGAGGATAGCGGAGGAGCGTCATGGCGGAGTATCTCAAGCGCGGCAAGCCGGCGGAGGAGCGGGCGGAGGACGACGCGAAGGTGCGCGCCGCCGTCGAGGGGATCCTCGCCGACATCGAGGCCCGGGGCGATGCCGCCGTGCGCGAGCTCTCCGCGAAGTTCGACGGCTACGCGGCGCCCTCCTTCCGGCTGACGGACAGCGAGATCGAGGCCGCGATGCAGAAGGTCTCGACCCGCGAGATGGAGGACATCCGCTTCGCCCAGGCGCAGATCCGCCGCTTCGCCGAGGTGCAGAAATCCTCGATGACCGACGTCGAGGTGGAGACGCTGCCGGGCGTGATCCTCGGGCACCGCAACATCCCCGTGAACTCGGTCGGCTGCTACGTGCCGGGCGGCAAGTTCCCGATGGTCGCCTCGGCGCACATGTCGGTCATCACCGCCAGGGTCGCGGGCGTGAAGCGCGTCGTCGCCTCCGCCCCCCCGGTGAAGGGCGCGCCGCACCCGGCCATCGTCGCCGCGATGAAGGAGGGGGGCGCGGACGAGATCCTGGTTCTCGGCGGCATCCAGGCGGTGGGGGCCATGGCGCTCGGCACCGAGACGGTCGCGCCGGTGGACATGCTCGTCGGACCCGGCAACGCCTTCGTGGCGGAGGCCAAGCGACAGCTCTTCGGCCGCGTGGGCATCGACCTCTTCGCGGGGCCGACCGAGACCATGGTGATCGCCGACGACACGGTGGACGCCGAGATGGTGGCGACCGACCTCCTCGGGCAGGCCGAGCACGGCTACAACTCGCCCGCCTGCCTGATCACCAATTCCCGCAGGCTCGCCGAGGCGACGCTGGCCGAGGTCGAGCGGCTCCTGACGATCCTGCCGACCGCCGAGACCGCCGCCGTCTCCTGGCGCGACTACGGCGACGTGATCCTCTGCGAGGGCTACGACGAGATGCTGCGCGTCTCCGAGGAGATGGCCTACGAGCACGTGCAGGTGATGACCGACCGCGACGACTGGTTCCTCGAGCACATGACGAACTACGGCGCGCTCTTCCTCGGGCCCCGCACCAATGTCGCCAACGGGGACAAGGTGATCGGCACCAACCACACGCTGCCGACGAAGCGGGCGGGCCGGTATACCGGCGGCCTCTGGGTCGGAAAGTTCCTCAAGACGCATTCCTACCAGCGCGTGCTGACCGACGAGGCGGCGACGCTGATCGGCGAATACGGCTCGCGGCTCTGCATGCTGGAGGGCTTCGTCGGCCATGCCGAGCAGTGCAACATCCGCGTCCGCCGCTACGGCGGGATCAACGTGCCCTATGGCGAGGGCGCGCCCTGGCGGGAGGCGGCGGAGTAGCGGGGGCTCTGCCCCCGGTCGCGCGGGCCGCGCGACTCCCCCGGAGTTTCCTGCCAGGATGAAGCCATGACGCCGAGCGAGCGTCTGCCGAGATGAGC
>NZ_JBQLZP010000013.1:0-9027 GCF_052168335.1 Roseicyclus sp.
CGGCCCGGCGACGGAAAACTGCGCCCATTGCTCGGTCACGGAGATGATCGCCACGTCCATCCCGGGCTTCAGGCATTGCCGCGCGAATTCGAGATGCATCATCACCTCGCCCGCCGCGGCGGTGGTCGTGGTGATGACGAAATGCTCCTCCGACAGCCGCGCCGCGGTACCGTCGTCCATGACGTGCCCGTCCTCGCGCAGCATCAGGCCGTAGCGCACGCGCCCGGGCTTCAGCGTCGAGAACGTGTTCGCGTAGACGAAATCGAGGAAGGCGGCGGCGTCCGGCCCCTGCACGTCGATCTTGCCCAGCGTCGAGACATCGACGACGCCCACCGCGTCGCGCACCATGGCGACCTCGCGGTCGCAGGACTGGCGCCAATGCGTCTCGCCCGCCTTGGGGAAGTAGCTCGGCCGGTACCAGAGCCCGGCCTCGATCATCGGCGCGCCCCGGTCGCGTGCGGCCGCGTCCGAGGTGGTCCGCCGCTCGGGCGCGAAGCCCTTGCCTTCCGCCCCCGCCGCCATCGCGCCGATGGAGACCGGGACGAAGGGCGGTCGGTAGGTCGTGGTCCCGGTCTCGGGGATGCCGCGCCCGGTGCTGTCGGCGAGCAGCGCCAGCGCCGCGATGTTCGAGGACTTGCCCTGGTCGGGCGCCATGCCTTGCGTCGTGTAGCGCTTCATGTGCTCGACCGAGGCGTAACCCTCCTGCGCGGCCTGCTTCACGTCCTTCGTGGTCACGTCGTTGGCGAAGTCGAGCCAGGCGCGCCCCTTGCCCTCGACATACCAGAGCGCGGTGCCCGTGCCCGCCTCGTCCGAAGCGTCCGGCAGGCTCGTCCGCTTGGGCTTCAGCCCCAGCGCCTTCAGCGCCTCCTTCGCCGCCGCGTCGCCCTCGCGGATGCAGGCAAGCGTCGAGAAGGCGCCGTTGCAGGCCCCGGCCGGGATCATGCCCGGCACCGCGCCCGGGGCGGGCAGGAAGGCCTTCGCCTCCACGTCCCAGACCGGTCGCGCGCCAAGGTGGCAGGTCAGATGGACGCTGGGGTTCCAGCCGCCCGACATGGCGAGGCAGTCGGTCACGATCTCCTCCGTCCGGCTGCCGTGGCGGACGGTGATGGACGACAGGCCGAGCCGCCCCTTCGTGCCGATGACCTGCCCGCCCTCGATCAGGCGGTAGTCGCCGCGTTTCGCGACGCCCCTCCGGCTGTCGATGACCGCGGCGACGCGGAGGCCGGCCTCCTGCAACTCCACCGCCGTCCGGTGCGCGTCGTCGTTCGTCGCGAAGAGCGTCACGTTCCGCCCCGCCGCCACGCCGTAGCGGTTGAGGTAGGTGCGCACGGCCGAGGCGAGCAGGATGCCGGGCCGGTCGTTCGCCGGAAAGGCGATCGGCCGCTCCAGCGCGCCCGCGGCCAGCACGGCGGCCTTCGCCCGGATGCGCCAGAAGCAGTCGCGCGGCAGGTCGGGGTCGTGCGGCAGGTGGGCCGAGACCCGCTCGAGGGCGCCGAAGCCGAGGCCGTCGTAGACGCCGGTGACGGTGGTGCGCGTCATCACCCGCACGCGACCTGTTTCCGCGAGCGCCGCCAGCATGTCCTCGACCCAGAGCATCGCGGGCTTCCCGTCGAACTCCTCGGCGTCGGAGAGGAGCCTGCCGCCGCACTCCGCGCGCTCCTCGGCGAGGATCACGTCCGCCCCGGCCCGCGCGGCGGTCAGCGCGGCCATCAGGCCCGCGGGGCCGGCCCCGATCACGAGAAGGTCGCAGAAGGCGAAGGCCTTCTCGCTCTCCTCGGGCGAAGCCTTGCGCGTCATCCGCCCGAGGCCCGCCGCGCGGCGGATGAGCGGCTCGTAGAGGCCCTCCCAGAAGCTCCGTGGCCACATGAAGGTCTTGTAGTAGAAGCCCGCGCCGAGGAACGGCCAGAGCAGGTCGTTGACCGCCATCAGGTCGCGGTCGAGCGGGCCGACGCGGTTCTGGCTGGTGACGGTCAACCCCTCGTGGATCTCCTGCACGGTCGCGCGCACGTTCGGCACCATCGCGTGCCCGCGCCCCACCTGCACCAGCGCGTTCGGCTCCTCGCTGCCCGCGGTCAGGGGGCCGCGCGGGCGGTGGTACTTGAAGGACCGGCCCATGAGGCGGATGTCGCGGCCCAGAAGCGCCGAGGCCACCGTGTCGCCGGCGAAGCCCGTCACGGTCCGTCCGTCGAAGGTGAAGCTGACGGGCTTCGACCGGTCGATGCGCCCGCGTCCCTCAACCCGCATCGCGCACCTCCCGCGCCAGCGCGACGTGCTCGATCTCGTGCGTGACCGTGTTCCGCGTCACCAGCAGCCACGCGCCGCACCCCGCGCCATGATACCAAAGGTCGCGCGTGCGCCCCGCCGGGTTCTCGCGGTTGTGGACGTAGTCGTTCCACGCCTCGGGGGCCGCGTCCGGCTCCGGGCGGTGGAGGTAGGTCTCGTGTCCCTTGTAGGTGAATTCGCGGATGTCGCGGGCCCCGCACAGGGGGCAGTCGATCTGCATTCGGGGTCCCTAGTGGAGGTTGTGCTGGCTGCCGGTGCCTTCCTCGTCCATCAGCCCGCGCCCGGTGAGGAAGCGGTCGAGCCGGTAGCGCGCGGCGGCGGCATGGGGGCGGTCGGTGGCGATCAGGTGGGCGAAGGTGTGCCCCGAGGCGGGCACCGCCTTGAAGCCGCCGTAGCACCAGCCGCAGTTGAGGTAGAGCCCCTCGACATGGGTCTTGTCGATGATGGGCGAGCCGTCGGGCGACATGTCCATGATGCCGCCCCAGGAGCGCAGCATCTTCGCCTTGCCGATCATCGGCATCAGCGTCATGCCCGCCTCGAGCACGTGCTCGGCCATCGGCAGGTTCCCCCGCGCGGCGTAGCTCGCGTAGAAGTCGAGGTCGCCGCCGAAGACGAGGCCGCCCTTGTCGGACTGGCTGATGTAGAAGTGCCCCATGCCGTAGGTCACGACATGGTCGATCACGGGCTTCAGCCCCTCGGTCACGAAGGCCTGGAGGACGTGGCTCTCGATCGGCAGGCGCATCCCCGCCATCGCCGCCACCTGCGAGGAGCGTCCGGCGACGACGATCCCGACCTTCTTCGCCCGGATCGCCCCGCGCGTGGTCTGCACGCCGGTGACGCGGCCGTTCTCGATGTCGATGCCCGTGACCGCGCAGTTCTGGATCAGGTCGACGCCGCGCCGGTCCGCCGCCCGCGCATAGCCCCAGGCGACCGCGTCGTGGCGCGCGGTGCCGCCGCGCTTGTGGTAGAGCCCGCCATAGATCGGGAAGCGCGTCTGCTCGTAATCGAGATAGGGCAGGATCTTCCGGCAGCCCTCGCGGTCCAGCAGGATCGCGTCGTCGCCCTGGTTGATCATCGCGTTGCCGCGGCGGGCGTAGGCGTCGCGCTGACCGTCGGAATGGAACAGGTTGATGATGCCCCGCTGGGAATGCATCACGTTGTAGTTGAGGTCCGCCTCGAGCCCCTCCCAGAGCTTCAGCGAATGCGAGTAGAACTCGGAATTGCCGGGCAGCGCGTAGTTCGCGCGCACGATGGTCGTGTTGCGGCCGACGTTGCCGCCGCCGAGATAGCCCTTCTCGAGCACCGCGACGTTCCGCAGCCCGTGCTCCTTGGCGAGGTAGTGTGCCGTGGCGAGGCCGTGGCCGCCGCCGCCGATGATGACGATGTCGTAGGCGTCCTTCGGCGCGGGATCGCGCCAGGCGGGCCGCCAGCCCGAGTTGCCGAGGAGGCCCTGGGCCAGCACCTGAAGGCCGGAATAGCGCATCTCGTTTCGTCGAGCCTCCTGCCGCCGCCGCCGTCGAGGGGCGGCGGCCTCCGTTCCGTTATCGGACGGCGGGGCGGCGTTGGAAAGCCTGTCCGCGACAGCGCGTGGCGTGAGGGCGACGCGCGTGGCGTCGCGTCAGGTGGAGGGCGGGACGCCGTCGGGGTTGAACGGCACCTGGCCGGCGTACCGCGGGCGAACGACGGTGAAGTTGTCGAAGCGCAGGACCGTGAGGCCGATGTTGAACGGCGCCTCGTAGCCGACGAAGGTTTCCACCAGCACGATGCGCTCGCCGTTCGGCATGTTGGGAAGGCGGTCGCGGATATCGGGGATGTTCGACGTGAAGAGCCGTGCCGCCCCGTTCACCGCGTGGGACCATTCGACCACGTAGGCGTCGTTGATGACGCCGACCTGCGTGGCGCGCATCTGCACGGCTCCCGCGCCGCGGATGATGCTGTCGATCACGTTGGCCATGCCCTCGATGTCGTGAGGGATCACGTCGTTGGTCTGCCGGGACAGCATGTCCGCGACCATGTAGGTCGCCTTCACGGAGGTGCTGTAGACCCGGTAGGCGTCGAAGAACACGAAGCTCGCGACGAACGACCAGATCAGGATCGGGATGATGAGGACCGTCTCGAGGGCGACGGCGGCGCCGCTGTCACGCAGGAAGTGCTTCACGCGATTCAACATGACTCTGGTTCCCATCAATCGTCGGGCTCGTTCACGAAGACCGAGGCCGCCACCATGTGCAGGCCGCCCGAATCGTCGCGGGTGAGGTTCAGTCCGAAGCCCGAGAAGGGCAGGATCCGGTCGATGATCATGCAGGCGCGCACCAGCATCACCTCGTTGTCCTGGCCCACGACGAACTGGTTCGCGGGCGTCGCCGTGGCGTCGGCACGCTCGATGCAGAGATCCTGGTTCGTCGGCACGGCATAGGTCGCGCGGTCCACGCGGCGGAGGTCGATCGTCAGGAGCGTCTGGCAATCCGGCAGCAGCGAGGTGTTCGTGCAGATCGCCGTGCGGATGTCGGACGGCGTCACCGTCAGGCCGTTGGCCAGCCGCAGGATGCGCACCGCCTGGTCCAGCGTCCGCTCGAGCATCACCTGGCGCGTCATGATCATCGAGGTCTCGAAGACCGCGATGAAGAGCATCATCACCATGGGGAAGGTGATGACGAACTCCATCGTCGCCGTCGCGTCCTCGCGCTCCGCGAAGCGCCGGATCTTCTGGCCGATTCTGCGCGTGATCACTGGATCAGCCTCAGCTGGTTGATGGCGCCGGCGATCGACTGGAAGGCCGCGTCGAGGTCGGAGCCGCGCACGTCGTAGTAGTGGGCGGTCGACGAGGCGCAGGTCTGCATCTCTTCTCGGCCGTTCGCGTTGGTGTTGAACGCGATCGTGAAGATGATGACGCCGTTCTGCTTCGCCGTGTTGCAGGCCGCGTAGAAGCGCGCGAGGTTGGTGCTGCGCGAGCTCTCCGTCACGCGGCAGCCCTGGCCGTTGCAGTGGTCGCCGCTGCGCTGCTGGTCGAGCTCTTCGGTGTGGTTGAAGAAGATGTTCGACTCGGTCGTCGCGTTGATCGGCGCCTCCGTCCGGTCGGTGAAGCGTGGCCGGAACTGGTCGGTGATGTTGCCGTCCGTCATCAGGACGATCACCTTCAGCGTCTGGGGATCGTTGAACGGGGCGGGCCTGTCCTCGAAATCGGAGTTGACGATGCCCTGGTCGGCAAGCGCTTGGATCGCCCAGTTGCTGTCGGGATGCAGGAGCCAGAGGCCCCAGAGCATGCCGTAGTGGGTCCCGGTGCCGTCATGGAGGCGCATGCGGTCGAGGAAGCCGTTGAGCCGGTCGTCGTTGTTCGACAGGTACTGGATGGCCGAAGAGGGATTGCCCGCGGAGACATCGTCCTCGAGCGGGCACCAGCCCCAGTCCATCGTCGGGTTGTCGATGGCCCAGTTCATGAAGTGCGGCACCTGCGCGAAGCTCTCGCCCTGGGGGATCGCCCAGCGCGTGAAGTCCGTGTTGTCGAATTCCACGCAGGAGGAGCGCGGATGATCGCGCAGCGCGGTGACGGTGTCGCCCCCGCTTGTGTAGTCGATGTAGGCGCGCGAGCCGCCCATCAGGTCGAACATGGCCGCGCCGGGGTTCACCTGGCCGGCATAGGGCACGATGCTGATGGTGGTGGAGGCCGCACGCTCGTCCTCGAGGACCCGGGTGACGAAGTTCCGGGCGGCCGGGCGCAGGCGGTCGATCTGGGGCATGCCGTCGCTGTCGGTGAAGCGCATCGAACCCGAGACGTCGAGCACGAGCGAGACCTCGACGTTGGGGATGATCTCCTCCGCGGCGCCCTCGGCGGGCGAGGTCAGCACGCGGATGCCGAACATGTGCATGAAGAGCGTGTTCATCTCGAGTTCCGCGTAGGCGTTCACGCGGCGGAAGTTGATGCCTTCCTCGACGTTCACGTTCAGGCGGTAGTTCTGGAGCCCGGAGATCTCGAAATAGTTCTCGACGACCTCGACGGGGTTGAGCGGCTGCGAGACGGCGGCCGCGGCCAGCACTGCCCGGTCGAGCGTGTACTGTAGCTGCGCGCGCTGCGTCTCGTAGCGCATGATGTCGATGGCGATGCCCCCCACGGCGACCATCAGGACGAAGATCATCAGCGCGAAGGTGGTCATCGTGCCGTCTTCGCGGCGGACGAACCGGCCGATCAGGCGCGTGCGACCGGGCCTGTCCGCTGCGGTGCGGGGATACTCATTCTTCTCCAGGCGCATTCCTAGCTCCTGTTACTGTTGAGACGCTGCGACGGAATTCGTCTCCGAACCCCGGTCATGTCGCCCAACCGCGGCAGAATTTTGGCAGTTCGGGGAACTAAACAGGGTGTTTCCCGGTTCTGACCCTCCGCGCGTTCCTGACGGGCTCCGCAAAATGATCACGAAAAACCGGGTTGTGCCGGGGCATGGGCCTGTGCGTTTGTTGGACCAGCGGCGCGGCCGGGAGGAGAGACCGGCAACGCCAGGACCGGGTCAGGGAGGAACCACCATGTCCATGCCGGCGGCCGAACCGAGTTTCCGCCAATCCGTCGATCTGATGTTCAACCGCGCGGCGGCGCTCCTGCAGCTTCCGCCGGGGCTGGAGGAGAAGATCCGCGTCTGCAACGCCACCTATACCGTGCGTTTCGGCGTGCGGCTCCGGGGCGAGATCCGGACGTTCACGGGCTACCGCTCGGTCCATTCCGAGCACATGGAGCCGGTGAAGGGCGGCATCCGCTACGCGCCCACGGTCAACCAGGACGAGGTCGAGGCGCTGGCCGCGCTGATGACCTACAAGTGCGCGCTGGTCGAGACGCCTTTCGGCGGCTCGAAGGGCGGGCTCTGCATCGATCCGCGCCACTACGAGCAGGACGAGATCGAGAAGATCACCCGCCGCTTCGCCTACGAGCTCATCAAGCGCGACCTGATCAACCCCGCGCAGAACGTGCCCGCCCCCGACATGGGCACGACCGAGAAGGAGATGGCGATCATCGCCGACCAGTACGCGCGGATGAACACGACCGACATCAACGCGCGGGCCTGCGTCACAGGCAAGCCGATCCACGCGGGCGGCATCCAGGGGCGGGTCGAGGCGACGGGCCGCGGCGTGCAGTATGCCCTGCGCGAGTTCTTCCGCCACCCCGAGGACGTGAAGCGCGCGGGCCTCTCGGGCAAGCTCGACGGCAAGCGCGTGGTCGTGCAGGGCCTCGGCAACGTGGGCTACCACGCCGCGCTCTTCCTCAGCACCGAAGACGGCTGCCGCGTCACGCACGTGATCGAGCGGGACGGCGCCATCGAGAACCCGGCGGGCATCGACATCGCGGCGTTGCGCGACTGGATCGTGCGGCATGGCGGCGTCAAGGACTGCCCCTTCGGCACCTACCACGCCGATGGCGCGCGCGTGCTCGAGGCGGAGTGCGACATCCTCATCCCCGCGGCGCTCGAGGGCGTCATCAACATGCACAACGCCCACGAGATCAAGGCGCCGCTGATCATCGAGGCCGCGAACGGGCCGATCACGGCGGGCGCCGACGAGGTGCTGCGCCACGCGGGCAAGGTGATCATCCCCGACCTCTACGCCAACGCGGGCGGCGTCACCGTCTCCTACTTCGAGTGGGTCAAGAATCTCAGCCACATCCGCTTCGGCCGGATGCAGCGCCGCCAGGAGGAGTCGCGCCACCAGCTCATCGTGGACGAGCTCGAGCGGCTCTCGGCGGCGGCGGGCGTGGACTGGACGCTCTCGCCCGGCTTCAAGGAGAAGTATCTCAAGGGCGCGGGCGAGCTGGAGCTGGTGCGCTCGGGCCTCGACGACACGATGCGCGGCGCCTACCAGTCCATGCGCGAGATCTGGTGGGAGCGCGACGACGTGCAGGACCTGCGGACCGCCGGGTTCCTCGTGGCCATCAACCGCATCGCCAAGAGCTACCAGGAGAAGGGGATCTGAGCGGCCCGGCGGCGCGCGGCGAGCGGGGGCGCGACTGACCGATGGGGTTCGGCGCCACCTCCGGCCGCGGCCTCGAGAGCGCTGCGGCCCCCTATGTCTGGGGCGCGGTCATCCTGGTCGCGCTCCTGCTCTGGCTCTGGTTCCGGCACGACATCCGCAAGCGGGAGCGGGAGGAAAAGGCGCGGAAGGACCGGGAAGACTAGCCGATCCCCGACTCCCCGGGCGCGGTCAGTCGAACCGGCCCTGACGCTCGGCCAGCATCACGTTGATGAGTTCGGCCACCGCCTTGCCCTCGCCGCGTGCGGTGGCGCCGCCGATGGCGACGCGACGGCCCGCGCGCCACCAGAGGCCGGGGGCTGTGGCGCGGTCCATCGGCTCCTTCAGGTGGATGAGGAAGCCCGCCGCCGGCTTGAAGGCGAAGACGCTGGTGTCGACGCGGTCCACGTTGTCGATGGCGCAGAGGCGGCGGCCTGTCTCCTCGCGCAGCTCCGTGCGGGTCAGTTCCAGCTTCACCGCCGTCGCCTGCCAGACCCGCCACGCCCACCAGAGGCAGAACCCCCCGACCGCCACGAGGAACAGGAGCCAGAGGATATCCGCGGGCGGGAAGGCGGCGGCGATGTAGACGAGGATGACCCCCAGAAGCCCCGTGCTGCCCGCGGCGACGACGCGGCGCACGGGTTTCGGCGTCATGGTGACGAGCACTTCGTTCGGGTCGATGTTGCGTTTCCTCGCCATGCCCGCCCCTTAGCCCGTCCCGGGCCACTTGGCGAGGGGGAGCGCGCGCGGGCGCACAGC
>NZ_JBQLZP010000014.1:0-21538 GCF_052168335.1 Roseicyclus sp.
TGGCGATGTTTCTCTGCAAGAAGCTGACGACGCGCTCGCTGCCCGAGATCGGGCGCAAGTTCGGCGGACGGGACCATACGACGATCCTCTACGGCGTGCGCAAGATCGAGGAGTTGATGCTCGTCGACAGCCAGATCGCCGAGGATGCCGAGATCCTGCGCCGGACGCTCGAGGCCTGAGGCGGCGCCCGATCTCGTGCCCGGCTCCGATCGGGGATTGACGCGGGCGGGCAGACTGGGAAACTCCGGAAAAACACTTGTGCTTGCGGGGGGAGAGGCTAGTCTCGGCTCCCCGCGACTTGTCGGAGCCAGGGCATGAAACTCTCGATCGAGCGCGCCGCGCTGTTGCGCGCGGTCTCTCAGGCGCAGTCCGTCGTGGAGCGGCGCAATACCATTCCGATCCTCGCCAACGTGCTCATCGAGGCGGAGGGCGACACGGCGAGCTTCCGCGCCACCGACCTCGATATCGAGGTGGTGGACCGGATCCCGGCCAAGGTGGACCGCGCGGGCGCCACGACCGTCTCGGCGGTCACGCTCCACGAGATCGTCCGCAAGCTGCCGGACGGCGCGCTCGTCAGCATCACCGAGGACGGCGCCGCGGGGCGGCTCACGGTCGAGGCCGGGCGCTCCACATTCCAGCTCGCCACGCTGCCGCGCGAGGATTTCCCGGTGATGACGGCGACGGAATACTCCGCGAACTTCTCGGCGCCCGCGCCGCTGCTGCGCCGCCTCTTCGACAAGTCGAAGTTCGCGATCTCAACCGAAGAGACGCGCTACTACCTCAACGGCGTCTATTTCCACGTGGCCGAGGGCGACGGCGCCCCGGTGCTGCGCGCGGTCGCGACCGACGGCCACCGCCTCGCCCGGATCGACGCGCCGCTCCCCGAGGGGGCGAAGGGAATGCCCGGCGTCATCGTCCCCCGCAAGACGGTGGGCGAGCTCCGCAAGCTCCTCGAGGACGACGAGGCGCAGATCGCAGTATCCGTCTCCGAGACGAAGATCCGCTTCGCCACGCCCGAGATCACGCTGACCTCGAAGGTCATCGACGGCACCTTCCCCGATTACTCGCGGGTCATTCCCACCGGCAACAGCCGCCGGATGGAGGTCGACGCGAGCGATTTCGCCAAGGCGGTGGACAGGGTGGCGACCGTCTCCTCCGAGCGGTCGCGCGCGGTGAAGATGCAGCTCGACGAGGACCGGCTGATCCTCTCGGTCAATGCCCCCGATTCCGGCAACGCCGAGGAGGAGTTGGCCGTGGCCTACGGCGACGACAAGCTCGAGATCGGGTTCAACGCGAAATACCTCCTCGAGATCGCGAGCCAGGTGGATCGCGAGAACGCGGTCTTCATGTTCGCCTCCTCCGCCGAGCCGACGCTGATGCGCGAGGGCGACGACACCAGCGCGATCTACGTCGTCATGCCGATGCGGGTGTGAGCGGGCGGAATTGCCGGCAATTCCGGGCCGGAAAAGCCGGCTTTTCCGGCCCGTTTTCCGTGCGGAAAACGCGCCCATGACGCCCCGTGTCGCCCAGATCGCCCTGTCGCATTTCCGCAGCCACCGGCGCACGCGGCTCTCCTGCGACGGGCGTCCCGTGGCGCTCCACGGGCCGAACGGCGCCGGCAAGACGAACCTGATGGAGGCCGTCTCGCTCCTCCCCCCGGGCCGGGGCCTGCGCCGCGCCACCGCCGAGGAGATCATCCGCCGCCCCGAGGCCATCGGCTGGAAGATCCGGGCCGACCTCGCGGGGGCGGGGGCGGGCCACGAGGTCGAACTCGCCGCCGAGCCGGGGCAGCCGCGCACCGTCCGCATCGACGGCAAGGCCGCGCCGCAGGTGGCGCTGGCGCGTCTTCTGCGGATCGTCTGGCTGGTTCCGGCGCAGGACCGGCTCTGGATCGAGGGGGCGGAGGGGCGGCGGCGCTTCCTCGACCGCATGGCGATGAGCTTCCTGCCCGAGCATGCCGAGGACGTGCTGACCTACGAGAAGGCCATGCGCGAGCGGAACCGCCTCCTGCGCGAGGAGGTGCGCGATCCGCACTGGTACCGGGCGCTCGAGACGCAGATGGCCGAGGCGGGGGCGGCGATCATGGCGAACCGCGAGGCGGCGCTCGCGCGGCTCTCGGCGGCGCAGCAGGGGGCGGCGACGGTCTTTCCGGCGGCGGCCCTCGCGCTCGAGGGCGAGGCCGGGCCCGCCGGGGCGCCGGCGCTGGCCGAGGCCTTCGCCGCCGGTCGGGGGCAGGACATGGCGGCGGGGCGCACGCTTATCGGCCCCCACCGCGCCGATCTCGCGGCGGTCTACGTGGAGAAGGGCGTGCCCGCCGCGCAATGCTCCACCGGCGAGCAGAAGGCGCTCCTGATCTCGCTGGTCCTCGCCAATGCGCGGGCCCTGAAGGAGGAGACCGGGGCGGCCCCCCTGGTCCTTCTCGACGAGGTGGCGGCCCATCTCGACGCCGGGCGCCGCGCCGCGCTCTTCGACGAGATCTGCGCGCTCGGGGCGCAGGCCTGGATGACCGGGACGGGGCCGGAGCTCTTCGCCGAGCTCGGAGACCGGGCGCAGCATGTCGCGGTGACGGAGGAGGGCGGCGAGAGCGTCGTCCGGGTGGAGGAGAGGCCATGAGCGATCTGCCCGCGAACCGCATCACGCTCGTCACCCTCGGGGTCGCGGACCTCGACCGGTCGCGCGCCTTCTACGCGGCCCTCGGCTGGAAGGAGGCGCAGGCGGTCGACGGCGTCGCCTTCTACCAGATGGACGGTTCGGTCATGGCGCTGTTCGACGCCGAGGCGCTCGCCGCCGACCAGGAGCGGCCCGGCGCGGCCCTCGGGACGGGCGGCGCGGCCTACGCGCAGAACTTCCACGACAGCGCGGGCATGGACGCGGCCTATGTCCGCGCGCTCGACGCGGGCGCCACGGGGCTGAAGGCCCCGACGGCGACGCTCTGGGGCGGCTACGCGGGGTATTTCGCCGACCCCGACGGCCATGTATGGGAGCTGGCGTTCAACCCGCTCTGGCCGCTCGACGCGATGGGGCGCACCGAGGTCCCGTGATGACGCTCACCGCCGCGCAGATCGCGCTCTACGCCGGAGCGCTCTTCGTCCTGTTCATCACGCCCGGGCCGGTCTGGCTCGCCACGGCGGCGCGGGCGCTGGCGCATGGCTGGGTGGCGGCGATCCCGCTGGTCCTCGGTGTGGCGCTCGGCGACGCGCTCTGGTCCATCGCGGCGACGCTGGGCCTCGCCTGGATCGTGGGGAGCTACGGCTGGGTGATGGAGGCGCTCCGCTGGGTGGCGGTCGGGGTCTTCGCGCTGATGGGCTGGCTCCTGATCCGGCACGCGGACCGCGCGATCGAGGCCGACAGCCGGCTCAACCGCCCCGGGGCCTGGGCCGGCTTCATGGCGGGGATCGCGGCGATCCTCGCGAACCCCAAGGCGATCCTCTTCTACATGGGGATGCTGCCGGGGTTCTTCGACCTGACGGCGATCACGGCGGCGGACGTGGCGGTCATCGCCGCCGTCTCGATGGTCATTCCGCTCATCGGCAACACCGGCTTCGCCTTCCTCGTGGACCGCGCGCGGCGGCGCTTCTCCTCGCCCGAGCGGCTGGCGCGGATCAACCGGATCGCGGGCGTCCTCCTTTTCCTCGTGGCTGTGGTGATCGCCGTCTCGAACCCCTAAATATTGGGTCGGATCGCGTGACATTCCCGCCGCGCGCGGGTATAAGTCCGCAAACAAGACAGGCAGATCACCGCATGGCAGACAACGCCCCCGCGCCGAGCGACTACGGTGCCGATTCCATCAAGGTTCTCAAGGGCCTGGAGGCCGTGCGCAAGCGGCCGGGCATGTATATCGGCGACACCGACGACGGCTCGGGACTGCATCACATGGTCTACGAGGTCGTCGACAACGGCATCGACGAGGCGCTGGCGGGCCACGCGGACTATGTCCGCGTCACGCTCCACCCCGACGACAGCGTCTCCGTGCGCGACAACGGGCGCGGCATTCCGGTGGCGATCCACAAGGAGGAGGGCGTCAGCGCGGCCGAGGTCATCATGACCCAGCTCCACGCCGGCGGGAAATTCGACCAGAACTCCTACAAGGTCTCGGGCGGCCTGCACGGCGTGGGCGTCTCGGTGGTGAACGCGCTCAGCGACTGGCTCGACCTGCGCATCTGGCGCGACGGCAAGGAGCACTACGCCCGCTTCGAGCGCGGCGAGACGGTCAAGTCCCTCCAGGTCGTCGGCGACAGCGATGGCGAGACCGGGACCGAGGTGCGCTTCCTCGCCTCCACGACGACCTTCTCGAACCTCGAGTATTCCTTCAAGACGCTCGAGAACCGGCTGCGGGAACTCGCCTTCCTCAATTCGGGCGTGAGGATCGTGCTCGAGGACCTGCGCCACCCCGAGCCGCTGCGCGCCGAGATGGAATACGAGGGCGGCGTGCGCGAGTTCGTGAAGTATCTCGACCGCTCGAAGACCCCGATGATCCCCGACCCGATCTATATCGAGGGCGAGCGCGACGGCATCGGCATCGAGGTCGCGATGTGGTGGAACGACAGCTACAACGAGATGGTGCTGCCCTTCACCAACAACATCCCGCAGCGCGACGGCGGCACGCACATGGCGGGATTCCGCGGCGCGCTGACACGGACGATCAACCTCTATGCCAGCTCGTCCGGCATCGCCCGGCGCGAGAAGGTGACGTTCTCCGGCGACGATGCGCGCGAGGGGCTGACCTGCGTTCTATCGGTCAAGGTGCCGGACCCGAAATTCAGCTCGCAGACCAAGGACAAGCTCGTCTCCTCCGAGGTGCGCCCCGCCGTCGAAGGCCTGATGAACGAGAAGCTCGGCGAGTGGTTCGAGGAGCACCCGCAGGAAGCGCGCCTGATCGTCGGCAAGATCATCGAGGCGGCTCTGGCGCGGGAGGCGGCGCGCAAGGCGCGCGAGCTGACGCGGCGCAAGACGGCGATGGACGTGGCCTCGCTGCCCGGCAAGCTCGCCGATTGCCAGGAGAAGGATCCGGCCAAGTCCGAGCTCTTCCTCGTCGAGGGCGACAGCGCCGGCGGCTCGGCGAAGCAGGGGCGCTCGCGCCACAACCAGGCGGTTCTGCCGCTCCGGGGCAAGATCCTGAACGTGGAGCGCGCGCGCTTCGACCGGATGCTGTCTAGCCAGGAGATCGGCACGCTCATCACCGCGCTCGGCACCGGGATCGGGCGGGACGAGTTCGACCTCCGCAAGCTGCGCTACCACAAGATCGTCATCATGACGGACGCCGACGTGGACGGCGCGCATATCCGCACGCTGCTGCTCACGTTCTTCTTCCGGCAGATGCCCGAACTGATCGAGCACGGGCATCTCTTCATCGCGCAGCCGCCGCTCTACAAGGTCACGCGGGGGCGCTCCGAGGTCTACCTCAAGGACCAGGCCGCGCTCGAGGATTACCTGATCGACCAGGGCGTGGAGGGCGCCGTCCTGCGCCTGCCCCGGGGCGAGGAGATCGCGGGGCAGGACCTGCACCGTGTGGTCGAGGGCGCGCGCCACTTCAAGCGCATCCTCGACGCCTTTCCGACGCACTATCCCCGCCACGTGGTCGAGCAGGCTGCGATCGCCGGGGCCTTCGATCCGGGCGCCGCGGACGCGAACCTGCAGGGCGTGGCCGAGGACGTGGCGGTGCGCCTCGATCTCGTCGCCGCCGAGTACGAGCGCGGCTGGACCGGCCGGATCACGCAGGACCACGGCATCCGCCTCAGCCGCGTGCTGCGCGGGGTGGAGGAGATCCGCACGCTCGACGGCGCTGTCCTGCGCTCGGGCGAGGCGCGCAAGCTCTCCGAGGTGAGCCGGACGACGCGCGAGGTCTACCGCGAGCCCGCGACCCTCGCCCGGAAGGACCGGGAGCAACTGATCCACGGCCCGACCGAGCTCCTGAAGGCGATCCTCGACGAGGGTGCGAAGGGCCAGCAGATGCAGCGCTACAAGGGCCTGGGGGAGATGAACCCAGACCAGCTCTGGGAAACGACGCTCGACCCCGAGGCGCGGACGCTCCTGCAGGTGAAGGTCGACGACCTGGCCGAGGCCGACGACATCTTCACCAAGCTCATGGGCGACGTGGTCGAACCCCGCCGCGAGTTCATCCAGGCCAACGCGCTGAGCGTCGAGAACCTCGACTTCTGAGCGGCTGGAGGCGGATCGGCTCTTCCGCGCCGGACCCGACCTGGCGGGGGCGTGGCGGCGGCCGACTGGAATTGGCGTTCACGACGCTGCCGTCGGCTGCGCCCGGGGTCGAATGGCGGCGATGGACATGTCGCTGGGGGGCATCCCGGGCGTTCAGGAAATCAGTGCGCGGATCTTCGGCACGAGGCGCCGCGCGTCGAAGGGCTTCGGCATGAAATGGGCGTCGCGGAACACGGTCGGGTGCTGTTCCTTCGAATAGCCCGAGATGGCAATGACCGGGATCTTCCGGCCGAGAAGCTGCTCCGCGAGCGGTTCAGAGGTTTCGCGACCGAGGTTGATGTCCAGAACGGCGATGTCACAGGGCTCGTGCTCGAGCAGGCGTCGCGCCATCGCGACCGAACCCGCCGGACCGACGACCTCGAATCCCGCGTCGCGCAGAACGTCTGCGAATTCGTAGGCGAGGAGCGCTTCGTCCTCGACCACGAGCACGCGCGCCGCGCGGGCGGCGTCCGTCCCCGTCGCGGCAACCGGCGCGACCCCGCCGGTGCGGATGGCCCAGGACAGGCCCGCCGGCGCGTAGTCCAGGTCGACCTCCGCGCCGAGGCTCGATTCCACGAGGTCCTTGAGCACCGTGGTGCCGAAGCCGCGGCGGTCGGGCAACGCCACCGGCGGGCCCGAGCGCTCGGTCCAGCCGAGCGTCAGACGCCTCGACGAGTGCGGACCCTCGACCGACCATGCGATCGACACGGTGCCCTCGGGCGTCGAGAGCGCGCCATACTTCGTGGCGTTCGTGGCGAGTTCGTGGATCGCCATGCCGAGGATGTGCGCCTGCTCCGGAGGAAGCTCGAACGGCGGGCCCGCGAGCGTCACCTGCCTGTCGACGAGGTCCCGCAGATGGTCGAGCTGACCCAGCACGAGCGCGCGGAGGTCCACCGGCTTCCAGTCGCTGCTGACCAGGAGGTCCTGCGACCGCGACAGCGACGCGATGCGCTGAGAGAACCGTTCGATGAAGTCGGTGGCGCCCGATCTTGCGGTCTGCCGGGCGATCGCCTGCACCAGGGCTAGCATGTTCTTCGACCGGTGGTTGACCTCGCGGAGCAGCGTTTCCACCTGCTCTGCGGCGCGCACCCGTTCGGTGATGTCCACCGCGGAAATGGTCATGTAACGGACCTGTCCCATGTCGTCGAGCGTGGGCGACAGCATCCAGTCGAGGTTGACATCCGAGCCGTCGGCAGCGCGTGTCGTCACGTCGAAGTGCGAAACGCCGCCTTCCCGCGCGAGCGCCACGGCCTCCTCGATCGCCTGCGCCGTCATCGGATCGTCGCTCCAGAAGGCGCTCTCCCAGACGCGTTTTCCGATCACGTCCTCGCGGCGGTGGCCGCCCAACTCGAGCGCGGCGGCGTTGATCTCCGTCAGTCGGCCCTCGTCATCGACGATGCCGATGAACGCAAGGGTCCCGTCGAGAACCTCCTTCAGCCGCATCTCGCTCTGACGCAGGGCCACCTCTGCCGCCTTCCGTTCCGTGGTTTCCTCGACGATCCCCGCAAGGCCGATCGTCCGCCCGTCAACCGAGATGGGATAGAAGTGTTCCAGCCACGAACGGCGCCGTCCTGGTGCGGCCGCCGTTTCGCCCTCGATCTCCACGTCGAGCCATGGCTCGCCGCTTCGCGCGACCTCCCGCCATCGCCCGAGAAGGCCTTCGAGGCCGTCGATGCCGGGGAGGAGTTCGTCAGGCCGCTTGCCGAGGTGGCGTTCGACGGGAAAACCGTTCATCTCCGCGAGCCGCTCGTTGACGCGGACGTACCGCAGGTCCGTGTCCCAGATCGCGAGCCCGAGCGGAGCATTCTCGAAGAGGGCCGCGAGCATCGCGCTGGCCTCGCTCAGCCGCGTTTCCGTGGTCGCACGGTCGGTGACATCGATGAGCACGCCGCGCGCGCAGCGAAAGCGCCCGGTTTCGGGATCGCGCGGCCCGAAAGGGATGCCCCGGTCCTCGACATGGACGACCCGGCCATCCTCGGCCTGCATCCGGTACTGAAGCCGATATGGCTCGGGGCGCTGCATGGCCGTCGCCGCCGCGCGTTCGAAGCGGTCGAGATCGCCGGGATGGATGCGTGCCAGGATCGCGTCCGTCGACAGGCGCTGGTCGCGGTCGGGAGACAGCCCGATGAGGCGGCAGAGCTGGGTGCTCCATCGGTGAAGCCCGGCCTCCGCGTCGTATGTATAGGGGCCGATGCCGTCGAGATCCGGTCCCTCGCCGTCGGCGTCGGGACCGGTCCCTCCGGTGCCGCCGGCCGCATGCTCCCCGGTGACGTCCGCCAGCGTCCCCCGGCTGATCCCGTCCTCCATGCAGGCATGCAGGCTGACCCGACGAAGCTGCTTCCGTCCCACGTCGATCGACAGGTTCAGCCGGAGCGGGCCTTCCAGCTCCGCATGTGTCCGCCACGCAAGGCGGGCATCTTGCCGCTCGTCCTCCGCGACAAGTCGCAGGAGATCCTCGATGGAGCCCACGCCGAGCGCTTCCAATCGGCGTGCCGCAGAGCCCCGGAAGCTCAGCCGGTCCTCCCCGGCGACCCACCGGAAGCTCGTGACGCCGAGATCGACGGTCCCGGCGATACTATCCATGTGCAGCAGCCATATCGCATCTTCCGGCAGGAGGTTCACGGACGCGGCATCGTCCCGAACCGCTGACCGAAGACGAAGCGCTGGGACGCCACAAGTCAATGCCACGCCGTCTTCGGGCCATGTCATGCGGCCCGAAGGGCGGCGGCCGGGTGTGGACCTCGTCTGCGTGAACTGCCGCAGGCCGTCCGGCCGCAAGCAGGAGATGCCGGGCGGGGCGGCTTGCGCTGTTCCGCCGAACCGGCCGGGGAGAGCGAGCCCGGCCGCCGGAAGGACCGGATGGCAGTCTGGAGGACGGCTTCGTCCGCCGAGCCGCATTCCTCATGGCGCCGAGGCGCGATCCTCGCTCATGCCCCAGACGATGGAGTTCTCGTGGCGCTTGATGAGCTGGCGCAGGTCGTCGAACCGTGTGGTGATGTGCTGTGCGAGGCGTTCGGCCGCCGGAAGGCGCGGCCCGCCTGCGAGGCGCAGGATGCCCAGCGTCCGCGCCGGCTGCGGGATCTCGACCGGCAGGACCGTGACCTGCCGGTCCTTCCGGTGCGCGAAGACGACCGAATGGGGCAGGACCGTCAGGGCGTCCGTCTCCTCGAGGTAGTTGAACACCGACAGGAGCGAGCCGCCCGAATACCGCACGCTGATCTCCGACATGCCGATGGAGAGGAGAATGGCGTGCAGGTCGGCCAGGAGCGGCGAGCCCGGAAGCGGCGCGATCCAGGGGAAGTCGATCAGGTCCTTCGTGGTGAGCCGCCGCTTGCGCAGGAGGGGGTGGCTCTTGCGGCAGGCGACGATGTTGCGGCCCGGCAGGATCGGCGTGAAGGAGAAGCCCCGCGCCGCATCGACGATCCCGAGCGGCGTGATGGCGAGGTCGAGCCTGTTCGAGGCGATGCCGCTCTCCAGTTCGGGCAGGTTGCCGTAGGACTGGTCGACCCGGATGTCGGGCTGGCGCACCTGGAACTCGCCGATCATGCGGCTGATGAAGGCGTCCATGAAGAAGGGCACGCCCGCGATCCGCACCGTGCCGACCGACCCCGTCCGGAAGCTGCGGACCGTCTCGGAGGCCTTGCGCGACGCCTCGAAGATCACCCGGCCGTGCTCGGCGAGCTGCTGGCCGATGATCGTCGGGCGGAGCGGCCGCTTGCCCGGCTCGAACAGGGGTTCGCCGAGCCGCTTCTCGAGCATGGAGAGCGTGCGCGACAGCGCCGGTTGCGACAGGCCGAGCTGCCGCGCCGCATCCGTCACGCTGCCGGTCTCCACGACCGCCGCCAGCTGGGCGAGGTGTTTCTCGTCAATCTTCATAACAGATCGTTATGTTGCAGCCGAACATTAGAATGTTCAAGCTATCTGCGAAGCCTATCGTCTGCCTCAGGGAAGAGGAAGACGATGAACGTGGGCATCCCCCAGACACCGGCGCGGCGCATTGCCGACCAGTTCGCGGACCGCGTGCGGAACGCCCCCGACCGGCATCTCGCCGAGCGTGTGAGCCGGCTCGTGGCGGCGCTCGCGCGGCTGGTGGAGGAGGAGCGCGTGGACCGCGCCGACCTTCGCGCGCTGATCCGGTTCCTGACCGAGGTGGGGCATGCCTCGGATGCGCGCCGCTCGGAATGGGTGCTTCTCGCCGATGCGCTCGGCATCACCAGCCTCGTGGAGGCGCAGGTGACGCGGCGCCCGGCCGGCGCGACGCCCAACACGATCGCGGGGCCCTTCTATCGCACCGGCGCGCCGAAGCGGCGGGACGGCGAGAGCATCTCGATCGACGGGCTGGGCGACCGGCTGGTCCTCGGGCTCGAGGTGGCCGATCTCGACGGCGAGCCCGTCGGCGGCGCGCGCATCGAGGTCTGGCAGGCGAATGCGGAGGGGCTTTACGAGAACCAGGCGCCGGACCTCCAGCCCGAGCAGAACCTGCGCGGCACCTACACGACCGGGCCCGACGGGCGCGCCCTCGTGACGACGGTGCGGCCCAAGGGCTACGCCATCCCGCATGACGGCCCGGTGGGTGAACTGCTCGGGCGGCTGGGCCTCAGCCCGGAGCGCCCCGCGCACCTGCATTTCCGCATCTCGCGGCCGGGGTTCCAGACGCTCACCACGCATCTCTTCGACGGCGACGATCCGGCGCTCGGGGCCGATCCGCTCTTCGCCGTCGAACCGGCCCTCGTCACCCGCTTCGCCCCCTGCGGCGCGGGCGGATACGAGGCCCGCCACCGTTTCATCCTCGCCCGGGCCCATCCCGGCCGCGAGGACGCATGACACGACCACAGAGGGAGCGAAGCATGTCAGCGATCAGCGGCTACCACCACCTGACCATGAGCACCGATGGCGCGCAGGAGGACTACGACTTCTTCACGAAGGACCTCGGCCTCTATTCCGTGAAGCGCACGGTGCTCTTCGACGGGGTTCTTCCCGTCTATCACCTCTACTACGGCTCCCCCACAGGCGAGGAGTCGACGATCCTCACGACCTTCCCCTTCCGCAAGCCCGGCGTTTACGGGCGGCGTGGCACGAACCAGTCGAAGGTCGTGCAGCAGGCGATCCCGGTCGGGGCGTCGGAGTTCTGGGTCAATCGCCTGAACGCGCGCGGCATCGAGGCGCGCAAGGGCAACCGCTTCGGCCTCGACCGGGTCGAGTTCCGCCATCCCTCGGGCATCGAGATGCAACTCGTCGAGAACCCGGGCGACAACCGCAGGCCGATCGCCAACGAGGAACAGGGCATTTCCTCGGAGCACGGCATCAAGGGCATCTACGGTGGTGTCGTCGCCGTGACCGACCGCAACGCGATGGACGATTTCCTGACCATCGCGCTGCCGCTGAAGAAGATGGCCGACGACGCGGACGGCATGGCCTACGAGGTGCCGAACCCGAACGGACCGTCGAGCGTCGTGGAGATCACCGAGATCCGGGACGAGCCGCAGGGCACCTGGACGCTCTCGGGCGGCACGATCCATCACTTCGCGCTCAACACCGGCAACGAAGAGAACCAGATGAAGCTCCGCGCCCATATCGAGGGGCTCGGCTTCACCGACATCTCCGAGCAGAAGGACCGGATGTACTTCAAGTCCTGCTACGTCCGCTCGCCGGGCGGCGCGCTCTTCGAGCTCGCGTGGACCGTGCCCGAGGGCTGGGCCAAGGACGAGCCGGCGGATGCGATCGGAACGACGCTGGTGTTCCCGCCGTGGTTCGAGGACCGCAAGGACGAGCTCATCGCCGGGCTCGAGCCCGCCAGCTTCCAGGACGCCTGAGGGGCAGGGGGATGACGCGGACGACATACCACGGGGCGGCGGCCGACGCGGCGCGCGCGGTCTGCGTCTTCCTCCACGGGCGGGGCCAGACGCCGGAGGAGATGGTCGCGACCATCCTCTCCCGCGTCGCGGCGCCCGGCGTCCGCTTCGTCCTGCCGCGTGCGCCCGGCGGGGCCTGGTACGACGCGAAGGCGGTCGAGCCGATGACCGAGGCGACGGCGGCGCAGCTCGACGCGGCGCTCGAAACGGTCGGCGCGGCAATCGACGCGGCGCGGGCGGCCTCGCCTCGCGTGCCGCTGATCCTCGCGGGGTTCTCGCAGGGTGCCTGCCTGACGCTGGAATGGCTGATGCGCCGGGGCGGGGTCGATGCGGCCGCGATGCTCACCGGCTGCCGGGTCGGCGCCACGGCGGACGACCTGCCGCGACGCGACCTTCACGGCCTTCCGGTCTATGCGAGCTGCGGGGACGCCGACCCCTGGATCCCGCTCTGGGCCTTCCAGAAGGCGGTGGGCGAGATGGCGTTAGCCGGCGCGCGGGTTCGGTCCGAGATCCTGCCGGGCCGGCCGCACCTCGTCTCGGACGCGGAATGCGCCGAGGTCTCGCGCGTCCTCGCGGCACTTGCGAGCGGCGTCCCGGCACTGGCGGGCGCGGCATGAGCGGGATCGGCACGGGCTTCGTCTTCGCAGGGATCTCGCCGCGCGTGGTCTTCGGCGCGGGCACGCTCGCGCGCGTCGGCGACGAGATCCGCCGGCTCGGCCGCTCGCGGGCCCTCGTCCTCTCGACGCCGAACCAGGCCGGGGACGCGGCGGCGCTGTCCGCTGCGCTGGGCGACCTGTCCGCCGGAATTTTCGCCGCGGCGGAGATGCACACGCCCGTCGCCGTCACCGCGCGCGCGGTCGAGGCGTATCGCGCCGCCGGGGCCGACTGCGTCGTCGCGCTCGGCGGCGGGTCGACCATCGGGCTCGGCAAGGCCATCGCGACGCGGACCGGGGCCGATCAGGTCGCCGTGCCGACGACCTATGCGGGCTCGGAGATGACGGACATCCTCGGCGAGACGGAAGGCGGGCGGAAGACCACCCGCCGCGACGCCTCGATCCGGCCCGAGACGGTCGTCTACGATGTCGACCTGACGCTCGGCCTGCCGGTGGCGATGACCGTGACCTCGGCGCTGAACGCCATCGCGCACGCCGTCGAGGCGCTCTATGCGCCCGACGCCAACCCGGTGATCGGCCTCATGTCCATCGACGGGGTGCGGGCCTTCCGCGAGGGGCTGCCGGTCGTCGCGGCAACGCCCCGCGACCGCGAGGCGCGCGCGCAGGTCCTCTATGGCGCCTGGCTCTGTTCGATCGCGCTCGGCTACACGACGATGTCGCTGCACCACAAGCTCGCTCATGTACTCGGCGGCAGCTTCGGCACGCCGCATGCCGAGACGCACGCGATCCTCCTGCCGCATACCGCGGGCTTCAACGCCGCGGGCACCGACCGGCTGGCGGAGATCGCGGCGCTCTTCGGCGGCTCGGTCGGCGGCGGGCTCTGGGACTTCGCGAAATCGCTCGGCGCGCCGCTGCGGCTGTCGGAGCTCGGCCTGTCCGAGGCCGACCTCGACCGCGCCGCCGCCATCGCCGTCGAGAACCGCTACGCCAATCCGCGCCCGTTCGAGGAGGACGACATACGGGCGCTACTGCAGGCCGCCTGGGAAGGCACACGGCCGGACTGATCGTCGCAAACTGGGAGGACTACCATGATCACGAGAAGAAGACTTCTGAAGTCGGGCGCCGCCACCGGTCTCGTCCTCGGGACCGGCGGGCTCGCCGCCCCCGCGCTGGCGCAGGGGACCACGATCCGCATCGGCTATGTCAGCCCGCAGACGGGCCCGCTCGCCGGGTTCGCCGAGGCGGACGCCTTCACCATCGAGATGTTCAACCGCGTCGCGGCCGAGCAGGGCCTGAACGTCGAGGTCCTCGTGCGCGACAGCCAGTCGAACCCGAACCGGGCCGCCGACGTGGCGCAGGAGCTCATCATCGACGACGAGATCCACCTGATGCTGGTGGCCTCCACGCCCGAGACGACGAACCCGGTTTCCACCGTCTGCGAGGCCGAGGGCATCCCGACGATCTCGACCAAGGCGCCCTGGCAGCCCTGGTTCATCGGTCAGCAGGGCAACCCCGGTGCGCCGGACAGCTGGCGGCCCTTCGACTACACGTTCCACTACTTCTGGGGCCTCGAGGACGTCATCGCCGTCTTCACTAACATGTGGAACCAGCTCGACACCAACAAGATGGTCGGCGGGCTCTTCCCGAACGACGCCGACGGCAACGCCTGGGGCGATCCGAACGTGGGCGTCGCGCCGGGCTTCGCGGCGGCGGGCTACACCACGGTCGATCCGGGCCGCTACCAGAACCTGACGGACGACTTCTCGGCCCAGATCAACGCCTTCCGGCAGGCGAATTGCGAGATCGTGACGGGCGTGGTGATCCCGCCCGATTTCACGACCTTCCGCAACCAGGCGATCCAGCAGGGCTATTCGCCCAAGGCGATCACGGTGGCCAAGGCGATCCTCTTCCCGCAGTCGGTCGAGACGCTGGGCGAGGCGGGCCACAACCTCTCGTCCGAGGTCTGGTGGTCGGCGAACCACCCGTTCACCTCCTCGCTCACCGGGCAGGGCTGCGGCGAGCTGGCCGCCGCCTTCACCGAGGCGACGGGGCGTCCCTGGACACAGCCCATCGGCTTCGTCCATTCGCTCTTCGAGATGGCGGCCGACGTCATCAAGCGGGCGGACGACCCGACCGACCCGGACCTCGTGGCCGAGACCATCGCCGCCACGGACCTCCAGACGATCGTTGGCCGGGTGGCCTGGAACGGCGAGGGCGTGCCGCCCTTCGCGGCGCAGAACGTCTGCAAGACCCCGCTCGTCGGCGGCCAGTGGCGGCGTCAGGAGGACGGCAGCTTCGATCTCGCCGTCGTCGACAACACGACCGCGCCCGACATCCCGACCCAGGGCGTCATGGAGCCGCTGGCCTGAGGAAGGCACGTGGACGGTCCGGCGGAAGGCCGGGCCGTCCGTCCACAAGGAGGACGAAGGGGATGGCCACCATCCTGTCGCTGCACGATGTCTCGAAGAGCTTCGGCGCCCTCAGGGTCGCCGACGGCATCGGCTTCGACCTGCCGGAGGGGCAGGCGCTCGGCATCATCGGGCCGAACGGGGCGGGCAAGTCGACGCTGTTCAACCTCATCACCGGCAATCTGGCGCCGGATGCGGGGCGGATCGAATATCTCGGCCGCGACGTGACGCGGATGCCGCCGATGCAGCGCTGCCTCGCGGGGATGGGCCGCTCCTTCCAGATCCCGCAGCCCTTCACGGGGCTCACGGTGTTCGAGAACCTCCTCGTCGCGGCGACGCACGGGCAGAACCGGCGCGAGGGCGAGGTCGTGGACCACGTCGTCGAGGTGCTGGACCGGACCGAGCTGATGGCGGTCGCGAACCGCGCGGCGGGGGGGCTGACGCTCCTCCAGCGCAAGCGGCTGGAACTGGCGCGCGCCATGGCGACGGGGCCGAAGCTCCTCCTGCTCGACGAGATCGCGGGCGGGCTGACGGATGCCGAGTGCGGCGCCCTCGTCGAGACGATCCGCGGCCTCCACGCGGGCGGCGTGACCATCGTGTGGATCGAGCACGTCCTCCACGCGCTGACCGCGGTGGTCGAGCGCCTGCTCGTCCTCGACTTCGGGCGGGTCATCGGCATCGGCGATCCGGCCGAGATCATGGAGAGCCGCGAGGTCAAGGAGATCTACCTGGGGATCGAGGTCTGATGGCGCTGCTGGAAACCCACGGCCTGACGGCGCACTACGGCGACTTCCAGGCGCTCTTCGGCGTCGACATCCGGCTGGAGGCGGGCGAGACGGTCGCCATCATCGGCGCGAACGGGGCCGGCAAGACGACGCTGATGCGGTCGATCACCGGCGTCCTGCGGGGCGGAGCCGAGCAGATCCGGCACAAGGGCACGGCCATCGGCCACCTCATGCCCGACACGATCATGAAGCGCGGGATCGTCATGGTCCCCGAGGGGCGCAAGCTCTTCCCGTCGCTCTCGGTCGAGGAGAACCTCCTCATCGGCGGCCAGCACAAGGGCGGGCGCGACCTCGGCGACCGGATCGACAGTTTCCTAAGCCGCTTCACCGGCGCCCCCGATCCGATGGAACTGGCCGCGGGCCACGACGGAACCGGCATCTGGACGCTCGAGACGATCTACGACCTCTTCCCGGTCCTGAAGGAGCGGCGGCACGCGCCCGGCACCGCGCTCTCGGGCGGGCAGCAGCAGATGGTGGCGATCGGCCGCGCGCTGATGTCGAACCCGGAAGTGCTGCTCTGCGACGAGATCAGCCTCGGCCTCGCGCCGGTGGTGATCCGCGACATCTACGCGGCGCTGCCGCGCATCCGGGAGGGCGGCACCAGCGTCATCGTCGTCGAGCAGGACATCGGCCAGGCGCTGAAGGTCGCCGACCGCGTCTACTGCATGATGGAGGGCCGGGTGACGCTCGAGGGCCGCCCCGACGAGATCGGGCGCGACGACATCCACGCGGCCTATTTCGGGACCAAGGCATGAGCGGGCAGGGGGAGGCGAGGCCGTGATCTGGATCGACACCATCGTGCAGGGGGTGCTGCTCGGCGGGCTCTACGCGCTGTTCGCCGCGGGGCTCAGCCTCGTCTTCGGGATCATGCGGCTGGTGAACCTGGCGCATGGCGACCTCATCGTGATGGGGGCCTACCTCATTCTCGTGGTGGTCTCGGTCCTCGGCCTCGACCCGTTCCTCGCGGCGCTGGTCGCGGCGCCCGTGATGTTCGGCTTCGGCTGGGTCCTCCAGAAGGCCGTGCTGAACCGCACGCTCGGCGACGACATCCTGCCGCCGCTCCTCGTGACCTTCGGCCTCTCGGTGGTGATCCAGAACGCGCTGCTCGAGGGTTTCTCGGCCGACAGCCAGCGCATCTCGATGGGTCCGCTCGAGACCGCGTCGGTCAGTGTCGGACCGGTGACGATGGGCCTCCTGCCGCTGCTGACCTTCGCGTCGGCGATCCTCGTGATCCTCGGGCTCAACCGGATCTTCTATCGCACCGCCATCGGCCGGGCCTTCCGCGCGACCTCCGACGATCCGGTGACGGCGAGCCTCATGGGCATCCGCCCCGACCGCGTCTTCGCGACCGCCATGGGCCTCGCCCTCGTCGTCGTGACCATCGCGGCGCTCTACCTCGGCACGCGGTCGAACTTCGACCCCTACGTGGGTCCGGCGCGCCTCATCTACGCCTTCGAGGCGGTCATCATCGGCGGGCTCGGCTCGCTCTGGGGGACGCTTGCGGGCGGCATCATCATCGGCGTCGCGCAGACGGTCGGCGCGGCGATCAACCCCGAGTGGCAGATCCTCGCGGGGCATGTCGCCTTCCTCGTCGTGCTGCTGATCCGGCCGCGCGGTCTCTTCCCGAGGGCGGTGGACTGATGGCCGCGACCCATACCGTCACGACGCGCACGCGCGCGGCCACGATCAGCGGCATCGCCGCGCTGGTCCTGCTCGGCGTCGCGGTGGTCCTTCCGGCCTTCGCCTCGCGAAGCCTGATCCAGGACCTTTTCTTCATCCTCACGATGCTGACGCTGGCGCAGTTCTGGAACCTGCTCGCGGGCTACACCGGCCTCGTCAGCGTCGGCCAGCAGGCCTTCGTGGGCTTCGGGGCCTACATGCTCTTCGGGGCGGTGATCCTCTGGGGGGTGAACCCGGTCGCGGCGCTGTTCCTGTCCGGGGTCTTCGCGCTCCTCCTCGCGATCCCGACGGCCTTCTTCGTCTTCCGGCTCAGCGGCGCCTACTTCGCCATCGGCACCTGGGTCGTGGCCGAGATCGTGCGGCTGACGGTCGCGCAGTGGCAGGCGGTGGGCGGGGGCACGGGCACCTCGCTGCCACGCGACGCGCGCGACGCGATCTGGGGCGTCGCGTGGATCGAGCGGGTCTTCGACGTCCGCTCGTCGGCCGCGCTCGACATCCTCGCCTACTGGCTCGCGCTGGCGCTCGCGGCGGGCACGATCGGGGGCATCTACGGCTTCTTGCGCACGCGCCGGGGCCTCGCGCTGGCCGCGCTCCGCGACAATGTCGAAGCCGCCAAGTCGGTCGGCGTCGATGCGCAGCGGATGAAGTGGATCGTCTTCCTCGTCGCGGCCTTCGGCACCGGGATCGCCGGCGGTCTCATCTTCCTGCAGAACGGACGGATCAGCCCCGACAGCGCCTTCGCCGTCACGCAATGGACCGCCTTCGTCATCTTCATCGTGGTGATCGGGGGCATCGGGACGATCGAGGGGCCGATCCTCGGCGTCCTCGTGTTCTTCTTCCTGCAGAAGCTCCTCGCCGATTACGGCGCGGCCTACCTCATCGTTCTCGGGCTGCTCGGCATCGGCGTGATGCTGTTCGCGCCGCGGGGGCTCTGGGGGCTCTTCGCGCGCCGCACCGGGATCGCCCTCTTTCCGACGCAACGCAGGCTCGACATCCGGCGCTGACCGCGGCGCCCGCAAGACCAAAGGGAGACAAGGACCATGGCCGACATCACCACCGACGTTCTCATCATCGGCACCGGGCCCGCGGGCAGCGCGACGGCCGCGCTCCTGTCGAGCTACGGGATCGAGAACATGGCGGTCAACCGCTACCGCTGGCTCGCGAACACGCCGCGCGCGCACATCACCAACCAGCGCACGATGGAGGTGCTGCGCGATCTCGGCCGCGAGGTCGAGGAGGAAGCCTATCTCTTCGCGACCGAACGCGACCTGATGGGCAACAACGTCTTCTGCGAGAGCCTCGCGGGGGAGGAACTCGGCCGGATGCAGAGCTGGGGCAATTCGCCCGCCTCCAAGGCCGCGCACGAGATCGCCTCGCCCTGCCACATGAACGACCTGCCGCAGACCTTCATGGAGCCGCTCCTGTTCAAGACGGCCTGCTCGCGCGGCACGCAGGCGCGGATGTCGACGGAATACCTCTCGCATGCCGAGGATGCCGACGGCGTCACCACCACCTGCCGCGACCGGCTGACGGGGCGGGAATTCACGATCCGCTCCAGGTATCTCGTGGGTGCGGACGGCGGCAACTCGCTGGTGGCCGAGACCGCGGGCCTGCCCTTCGAGGGGCAGATGGGCGTCGGCGGCTCGATGAACATCCTCTTCCGCGCCGACCTGTCGCGCTACGTGGCGCACCGGCCCTCGGTCCTCTACTGGGTGATGCAGCCCGGCGCGAACGTGGGCGGGATCGGCATGGGCCTCGTGCGGATGGTGCGCCCGTGGAACGAGTGGCTGATCGTCTGGGGCTATGACATCAACGCACCCGCGCCCCAGGTCGACGAGGCCTATGCCACCGAGGTCGCGCGCCAGCTCGTCGGCGACCCGGAGCTCGAGATCGACCTGCTCTCGGCCAACACCTGGACCGTGAACAACATGTACGCCACGCACATGCAGACCGAGCGCGTCTTCATCATGGGCGACGCCGCCCACCGGCACCCGCCGTCGAACGGGCTCGGCTCCAACACCTCGATCCAGGACGCCTACAACCTCGCCTGGAAGCTCGCGCATGTCCTGAAGGGGGCGGCGGGGCCGGCGCTCCTGCGCAGCTATTCGGAGGAGCGCGCCCCGGTCGCGAAGCAGATCGTGACCCGCGCCAACCAGTCCATCGGCGAATTCGGCCCGATCTTCGAGGCGCTGGGCCTGACCGGCACGGTCGACCCGGTGAAGATGCAGCAGAACATGGACAAGCGCTGCGACTCCGACGCCGCCGCCGAGGCGCAGCGCGAGGCGCTGAGGAAGGCGATCGAGTTCAAGAAGTACGAGTTCGACTGCCACGGCGTCGAGATGAACCAGCGCTACGCCAGCGGCGCGGTGCTGAAGGACGACCATCCCGATCCGGGCTTCGCGCGGGACGCGGAACTGCACTACCAGCCGACGACCTGGCCGGGGGCCCGCATCCCCCATTGCTGGCTCTTCCGCGAGGACGGCGTGAAGGTCTCGACGCTCGACCTCTGCGGCAAGGGGCGCTGGACGATCTTCACCGGGATCGGGGGCGAGGCCTGGGCCCGCGCCGCCGAGACCATCGGCCGGGAGATGGGCGTCGAGATCGCCGTCCACGTCATCGGGCCGCGGCGGCCGGTGCAGGATCACCTGGGCGACTGGGCGCGCATCCGCGAGACCGGCGACACCGGCGCCGTCATGACGCGCCCCGACCAGCACGTCTGCTACCGGATCGCCGAAATGGCCGAGGACCCGGAGGCCGAGCTTCGCCGGGTGCTCGAGAGCATCCTGCAACCCCAGGGCCGCGCCGCCGCGGCCGCCGAATGAGAGGCTCCGACATGACTACGCAGGAAAGCGGCTACTTCACCGAGGAGAATTCGGCCGAGGTCGTCATCGCCCGCAACGAGGGGGCGGAGGATGCCCGTCTGAAGGAGGTCATGGCGGTGCTGATCCGCCACCTCCATGCCGCGGTGAAGGAGATCGAGCCCACGCAGGAGGAATGGTTCCGCGCCATCATGTTCCTGACCGACACGGGCCACATGTGTAACGAATGGCGGCAGGAGTTCATCCTGCTGTCCGACGTTCTCGGCGTCTCGATGCTGGTCGATGCGATCAACAACCGAAAGCCCTCGGGCGCGTCGGAATCGACCGTCCTCGGGCCCTTCCACGTCGATGGCGCGCCCGAACTTCCCCTGGGCTCGAACATCTGCCTCGACCGGAAGGGCGAGCCGATGCTGGTGCGCGGTCGCATCCTCGACACCGGGGGACGGCCCATCGCAGGCGCCAGGATCGACGTCTGGCAGGCCAATGACGAGGGCTTCTACGACGTGCAGCAGAAGGGCATCCAGCCTGACTTCAATCTCCGCGGCGTGTTCCGGTCGGACGCGAGCGGCGCCTACTGGTTCCGCGGCGTGAAGCCGAAATTCTACCCGATCCCCGACGACGGGCCGGTCGGCAAGCTCCTCGGCGCGCTCGGGCGGCATCCCTACCGTCCGGCGCATCTGCACTACATCATCGGCGCGGAGGGGTTCGAGACGCTCACGACCCACATCTTCGACCCCGACGATCCCTATATCGCCTCGGACGCCGTCTTCGGCGTGAAGCGGAGCCTGATGGCCGAGTTCGTGCCGGTCGACGACCCGGCGCGTATCGCCGAGGCGGGGTTCGACGGACCCTTCCTCGAGGTCGAGCACGACTTCGTGCTTGCGCCCGCCGGGGCGAAGGCGTCGTGATCGCGCCACGGAGGAGACCGCCATGAGCACCCCTTGCATCATCTGCGTTGCGATCACGGGCAGCCTGCCCACGAAGGCGAACAACCCCGCGGTGCCGATCACCGTGTCGGAGCAGGTGGAGAGCACCCACGAGGCCTTCGAGGCGGGCGCCTCGATCGTCCACGCCCATGTCCGCAACGACGACGAGACGCCGTCCGCCGACCCCGAGAAGTTCGCGCGCCTGAAGGAGGGGCTGGAAAAATACTGCCCCGGGATGATCGTGCAGTTCTCGACC
>NZ_JBQLZP010000015.1:0-1031 GCF_052168335.1 Roseicyclus sp.
CGGGGCGGAATTGCCGGCAATTCCGCCCTCTCCCGAAACGGGATCGCCCCCGGCCGAGGGGACAGGCCGGGGGCGCGCGACAGCATCCGTCGAAGGGGACGGATCAACGCATGCTGCCAACCTTCTGCCGCTCGGCCTCGGACTTCGCCGCGTCGGCGACCCGGCGGGCGGGATCGTCCTCGGTGGGCGGCCCGCTCTCGAGCGTGTCCTTCACCGCCGAGCGGCCTTCCTCCACGGCGGCCTCGGCGACCTTGCGGACCTTGCCCATCTCCTCGCGGAAGATCCGGTCGGCCTCGTCGAAAAGCCGGTCGCGGTGCGTGCCGAGGGCGTGGTTCTCGGCCGAGGTGCGCGGCAGCGCCGCGCCGATGGCCGCGCCGAGGCCCATGGCCACCATGCCGAGCACGAGCGGATGCTCGCGCGCGTTCCTCTGCGCCAGGTCCGTCGTGTGGCGCACCTGCCGCTCGACCGAGGCCTGCGCGTCGGCGGCCGCGAGACGGGCCGCGACGACGCGCCGTTTGGCCGCCTCGGGCAGGCCGTCGAGCCCGTGGCCGATGCTGTCGCGCAGCGTGCGCGCCGAGTGGCGCATGCGGCTGCGCATGTCGCGCCGGGCGGCGGTGCCGCCGGTGTCGTGCGGGTGGATCGCTGGATCGCTCATCTCCGTGTCTCCTTTGCGTCTGTTGCGGGCGGCCGCGCCTTCGGCGGCGGCCATCCTCTGGTCGAACTCCGCCATGGGCGGTCCCCCGTCGCCGGCCAGGCCGGGCGAGGTGGGCCGGATGCGCGGGTCGTAGTCGGCGTGGGCGGGCCCCAGGCCGGAAGCGCGTTCCCGCTCCGTGGCGCGCCCGCGGCCGCCGCCCGCGGCGAGCAGCGCGAGGCCGCCCGCGATCATGCCGGCGGCGAGCGGGTGGTGGCGCAGCGTGTCGGCGGCGCGCCCGCCCCCGCTGCGCAGGAGGTCGGAGGCGCGGTCGACGATCCGCTCGGCCGAGAGCTGCCTGTCGAGGTCCGCGAGCGTCTCGCGCAGCGCCATCCGCGTG
>NZ_JBQLZP010000016.1:0-4470 GCF_052168335.1 Roseicyclus sp.
GGCTGCGGCTCGGGTTCCGGCGGGGCGTTGGCGGCGCGGTGCTTGGCGAGCTTCTGCTCGAGGAGCTTGCGCGCCCGCTTCTCGGCCAGGCGCACCCGCACGAAGGTGCGGAACAACTCCTCCGTCGTCGGCGACGAGTTTCCGAGCGCGCGGGCGATTTCCTCGTAGAGGCGGTCGTCGTCCATCGCCTCGGCCGCGGCGATCACGTCCTGGGCGAGCCGGTCGGCGAGGGTTTCGGTGATCGCGCTCATCCCTGCGTCCTCAGCGGGTGCTCTCGGTCAGGCGGCGGCGCACGTAGTCCTGCACCGACCTGATCATCGGGTCCATGTGCGGGTCCTCGAAGAAGTGGCCGGCGCCCTCCATCTCCTGGTGGGTGATGGTGATGCCCTTCTGCTCGTGCAGCTTGTCCACGAGGATGCGCGTGTCCTGCGGCTTGGCGAAGCGGTCGTTCGTGCCGTTGATGATCAGGCCCGAGGCCGGGCAGGGCGCGAGGAACGAGAAGTCGTACATGTTGGCGGGCGGCGCGACCGAGATGAAGCCGGTGATCTCGGGCCGCCGCATCAGGAGCTGCATGCCGATCCAGGCGCCGAAGGAGAAGCCCGCGACCCAGCAATGCTTGGCGTTGGGGTTGAGCGACTGGAGGTAGTCGAGCGCCGAGGCCGCGTCGGACAATTCGCCGATGCCCTGGTCGTATTCGCCCTGGCTCCGCCCGACGCCGCGGAAGTTGAAGCGCAGCACCGTGAAGCCGATCTCGTGGAAGGCGTAGTGCAGGTTGTAGACCACGCGGTTGTTCATCGTGCCGCCGAACTGGGGGTGCGGATGCAGGATGATCGCGATGGGCGCGTCCTTGGCCTTCTGAGGGTGATAGCGTCCTTCGAGCCGGCCCTCGGGGCCGGGGAAAATCACCTCGGGCATCCACCTCTCCCTCGCGAGCGGGGCGTGGCGGGGTTTCTTGACGCGCCGCCTTGCGCTCCCTAGTAGGATTCAGTCCGGGGGCGCAGGCCCCCGGGTCGGTTCGCAGTTAAGCGCCGCGGGCGCAAAGGTCAATTGGTCCGGGCATTCCGCGCGGACCTCCGGGAGAGACCCATGAAGCTGTCGACGAAGGGACGCTATGCGATGGTGGCCATGGCCGACCTCGCGCTTCTCAAGCCCGGGGACCTGAGCGCGCTGTCGGAGGTGTCGCGGCGCCAGAACATCTCGCTGCCCTATCTCGAGCAGCTCTTCGTGAAGCTGCGGCGCGCGGGCCTGGTGGAGTCGGTGCGGGGGCCGGGCGGCGGCTACCGGCTCACGCGCGCGGCCTCGGACATCCGCGTGGTCGAGATCTTCGCCGCCGTGGACGAGACGGTGGACGCCATGCACAAGGGCGCGGGCGCCACGGGCGGGCTCTCGGGGAGCAAGGCGCAGAGCCTGACCAACCGCCTCTGGGAGAGCCTTTCGGCGCATGTCTACGTGTTCCTGCACCAGACAAGGCTGTCGGACGTGGTGACGAACGATCTCACGCCATGCCCCGCGGTCCCGACGCTCTTCGAGGTGGTCGACGAGGGCTAGACCGGCGCCGCGCGGCCATCGAGGCCGCCCGGCGCCGCGCGCCTCCGGCGCGGTGCGTATTTGAGGAAAGATGAAGGACGGGCCATGTCCGGGCGGAAGCGTGTCTATCTCGACCACAACGCGACGATGCCGCTGAGGCCCGAGGCGCGGGCGGCGATGCTGGCGGCGATGGACGTGGTGGGGAACCCCTACTCGGTCCATGCCGAGGGGCGGGCGGCGAAGGCGCTGATCGAGCGGGCGCGGGCGCAGGTGGCGGCGGCGGCGGGGGCGCAGGGGGCCGACATCGTCTTCGTCTCGGGGGCGACGGAGGGCGCCGCGCTGGCGCTGGCGGGCAGGGGGCTGCACGGCGCGGGCGTGGAGCACGACGCGGTGCGCGCCTGGATTACGGAGGACCTGCCCGTTGCGCCGGACGGGGCGGTGGCGGTGGCCGATCCCGCGCTTTCCACGCTGCAGGCGGCGAATTCGGAGACCGGGATCGTGCAGGCGCTGCCCGCAGAGCTCGCCGTTTCGGACTGGACGCAGGCCTTCGGCAAGCTGCCCATGGCCTTCGACTGGTCGGGCGTGGAGATGGCGCTGATCTCGGCGCACAAGATCGGGGGGCCGAAGGGAATCGGGGCGCTGATCCTGCGCCGCGGCCTCGACGTCGCGGCGCGCATCCGCGGCGGCGGGCAGGAGATGGGGCGCCGGTCCGGGACGGAGAACCTCATCGGCATTGCCGGATTTGGTGCCGCAGCCGCGGCAGCCCTACAGGATCTTGAAGCGGGCGTCTGGGCGCGGGTCGAGAAACTTAGAAATATTCTAGAAACAACTCTGGAAGCTTCCGCGAAAGGGACTATTTTTGTCGGGCAAGGCAGCCTGCGCCTTCCCAACACGTCCTGCATCGTCACGCCGGGCTGGAAGGGGGAGACGCAGGTGATGCAGATGGACCTGGCCGGCTTCGCGATCTCCGCGGGATCGGCCTGTTCCTCGGGCAAGGTCCGGGCGAGCCAGGTGCTCACCGCCATGGGCCTCGACGAGCGGGCGGCGGCAAGCGCGATCCGCGTCTCGCTCGGGCCCGACACGACCGAGGCGGAGGTGCGCGCCTTCGCCGAGGCCTGGGGAGCGGCCGAGGCCCGCTTCCGCGCCCGCGCGGCCTGATCCCGGCCCGGTTCCGGCCTGGCCCGGGCGCGGTCGCCGGGGCAGGCCCGAGACAGGACCGGGTGGCGATCACCCGAAGGAAACGATGCGGCGCGGCAGGCGTCGCCCAGGAAGGGGCCGCCGGACGCTTCGCTCCGGGCCATGGAGGTAGACATGACCGCACTCGACACCGAGATCCGCGACGGCGTGGAACGCGAGACGGTGGAGGCCGTCAAGGCGCTCGGCGCGAAGTACAAGTACGGCTGGGAGACCGAGATCGAGATGGACTTCGCGCCCAAGGGCGTGAGCGAGGACATCGTGCGCCTCATCTCGGAGAAGAACGGCGAGCCCGAGTGGATGACCGACTGGCGCCTCCAGGCTTTCAAGCGCTGGAAGCAGATGGACGAGCCGGACTGGGCGATGGTGAACTACCCGCCGATCGACTACCAGGACCAGTACTACTACGCCAAGCCCAAGAGCATGCGCGAGAAGCCGAAGTCGCTCGACGAGGTCGATCCCGACATCCTGCGCACCTACGAGAAGCTCGGCATCCCGCTGAAGGAGCAGATGATCCTGGCCGGCGTCGAGGGGGCCGAGGATGCGCCCGCCGAGGGCCGCAAGGTCGCCGTGGACGCGGTCTTCGACAGCGTCAGCGTGGGCACGACCTTCCAGAAGGAACTCGCCAGGGCCGGCGTCATCTTCTGCTCGATCTCCGAGGCGATCCAGAAGCACCCCGACCTGGTGAAGAAGTATCTCGGCTCGGTCGTGCCGATCACCGACAACTTCTTCGCGACGCTGAACTCGGCGGTCTTCTCGGACGGGTCCTTCGTCTACGTGCCGCCGGGGGTGCGCTGCCCGATGGAGCTCAGCACCTATTTCCGCATCAACGCCGAGAATACCGGCCAGTTCGAGCGGACGCTGATCATCGCCGACAAGGGGAGCTACGTGAGCTACCTCGAGGGCTGCACCGCGCCCAAGCGCGAGACGCACCAGCTCCACGCCGCGGTGGTGGAACTGGTCGCGCTCGAGGACGCGGAGATCAAGTATTCCACCGTGCAGAACTGGTATCCGGGCGACGAGCAGGGCCGGGGCGGCATCTACAACTTCGTGACCAAGCGCGCGGATTGCCGGGGCGACCGCTCCAAGGTGATGTGGACGCAGGTGGAGACCGGCTCGGCGATCACCTGGAAATACCCCTCCTGCATCCTGCGCGGCGACGACAGCCAGGGCGAGTTCTACTCGATCGCCATCGCCAACAACGCGCAACAGGCCGATACCGGCACGAAGATGGTGCATCTCGGCAAGCGCACGAAGTCGCGCATCGTGTCCAAGGGCATCAGCGCGGGCCGCGCGCAGAACACCTATCGCGGGCTCGTCTCGATGCACCCCAAGGCCAGGGACAGCCGCAACTACACCCAGTGCGACAGCCTCCTGATCGGCGACAAGTGCGGGGCGCATACGGTGCCCTACATCGAGGTCAAGAACAACTCGAGCCGGGTGGAGCACGAGGCGACGACCTCCAAGGTGGACGACGACCAGCTCTTCTACTGCCGGAGCCGCGGCATGGACGAGGAGGAGGCCGTGGCGCTCGTGGTGAACGGCTTCTGCCGCGAGGTGCTCCAGGCCCTGCCGATGGAGTTCGCGATGGAGGCGCAGCAGCTTGTCGCGATCTCGCTCGAGGGCTCGGTCGGCTGACGCCGCGGGGCCGACGACACACGCAAGCACCTTTGGTTCAGCGAGCTGGCAGGACATGAGGATCGACTGGAAATTCTGGCTGAGGGCGGCGGAGCCGCGCCCCCGCTATGC
>NZ_JBQLZP010000017.1:0-13340 GCF_052168335.1 Roseicyclus sp.
ATCCGGCTGCCCATCAGCCCCGCGAAGGCGGACTGCTTCTTGCGGTTGAAGTCGCCCTCGAGGCCGTGGCCGATCGCCTCGTGCAGCAGGATGCCCGGCCAGCCGGGGCCGAGGACCACGTCCATCACGCCCGCGGGCGCCGCCTCGGCGGAGAGGTTCACCACCGCGATCCGCAGCGCCTCGCGCGCGACCGCCTCCCAGTGCTCGCGCGCGAGCAGGCCGGTCAGCCGGATGCGCCCGCCGCCGCCCGCGGTGCCGGTCTCGCGGCGGCCGTTCTCCTCGACGATGATCGAGACGTTGAGGCGCACCATCGGCCGGATGTCGGAGACGCGCGTGCCCTCGGGGCGCAGGATCACCACCTCCTGGTGCGAGGCCGAGAGGCTGGCGCTCACCTGCACCACGCGGGGGTCGAGGTCGCGGGCGAAGGCGTCGATCTCGCGCAGCGTCTCGAGCTTCACGCCGAACTCCGCGTCCGCCATCGGGTCGGCGTCGGTGTAGAGGTGCAGGTTCGTGCCCGCGGGCCCCTCCGCGAGGATGCCGCCGCCGTCGCCCACGGCGAGGCGCGCGGTCTCGGCGGCGCGCAGCAGCGCCGCCTCCGAGATCGTCGTCGAATGGGCGTAGCCCGCGACCTCGCCCTTCACGGCGCGCAGGCCGAATCCCTCCGCCGCGTCGTAGCTCGCCGTGCGCACCCGCCCGTCGTCGAAGACCAGCGCCTCCGACCGGCTCCGCTCGAGGAAGAGCTCGCCATCCTCCGCCCCGTCGGTCGCCGCGCGCAGCGCGCGCAGCGCGGCGGCCTCGTCGAGATGCGTTTCGAAGGGACGGAAAGGGTCGGACATGGGGGAAGGCTCCGCTGCGCTCGGGACCCGGAAAATGATCCAGGTCAAATTCGTTCCGGGTGAGACATTTTTGACCAATGCCTTGGTCCCCGGCTAGCTATATGGTCCGGTCAGCTTGGAACGCAACGGTTCGGCCGGTCGAGGGGCCTCTGCACAGGACGCAGGGGGGCGAGGCGGCGACCGCGAGACAACAGGACAAGAGCGAATGGCACTTCGGACGAAGATCGGCGGCCTGTGGGCCGCATTCGGCGCAAGCATCGCAGCAGGTGCCGCATCGGCCCAGACGCAGGGCCTGCGCGAGGGGCTCGAGGTGATCGGCGCGCCCGAGCCCGGCGGCGTGAACTTCCAGACGGGCGTGACCTCGGTGGCGCAGGACATCCGCGCGCTCGACACGCTGCTCCTCGTCATCACGGCGGCGATCGTGCTCTTCGTGACGGCGCTCCTGATCTGGTCCATCCTGCGCCACAACGCGCGCGCCAACCCGGTGCCCGCGACCTTCACGCACAACACGAAGATCGAGGTGACCTGGACGGTCGTGCCGCTGCTCATCCTCGTGGTGATCGGGGCCTTCTCGCTGCCGGTCCTGTTCCGCCAGCAGACGATCCCGCCGGCCGACGTCGTGGTCAAGGCGACGGGCTACCAGTGGTACTGGGGCTACGAATACCCCGAGCACGGCATCTCCTTCCTCTCGATCATGCTGTCGGAGGACCAGCTGGCCGAGTACGGCTACACCCGCGACGAGTTCCTGCTGGCCACGGACGCGGCCATGGTCGTGCCGACGGGCCGGACCGTCGTGGTGCAGGTGACGGCGGCCGACGTGATCCATTCCTGGACGGTCCCCGCCTTCGGCGTGAAGCAGGACGGCGTTCCGGGCCGCCTGGCCGAGCTGTGGTTCGAGGTCGATCCGGGGCAGGAGGGCGTCTATTTCGGCCAGTGCTCCGAGCTCTGCGGCGCGGCGCACGCCTACATGCCGATCACCGTCTTCGCGGTGACGCCCGAGGAATACGAGGCCTGGCTCGCCGGCGAGGCGCAGGAATTCGCCTCCGTGGGCGGCATGCGCGCGCCCCGGACGCTGGAACTGGCCGCGGCCGAGTGACGTGACGGCGGGGCGTCCGCGCCCCGCCCGGCGGGTAGCGGCGGGACGGCTCCCGCCCTACATTGACGGGAACGACGAATGACCGACGCGACGACCAACAGCGGCATCGAGACCGGCGCCCCCGAGGCCCGGTTCGGCGACTACGTGCTTCTCCTGAAGCCGCGGGTGATGTCGCTCGTCGTCTTCACGGCGCTCGTCGGCCTCCTCGTCGCGCCGGGGTCGATCTCGCCCATGGTCGGCTTCACCGCGATCCTGTTCATCGCGCTCGGGGCGGGCGCCTCGGGCGCGCTCAACATGTGGTACGACGCCGACATCGACCGGATCATGAAGCGCACGCGCGGCCGCCCCGTGCCCGCGGGCCGGGTCGAGGCGGGCGAGGCGCTGTCCATCGGCGTCGCGCTCTCGGCGATCTCGGTCGCGATGCTGGGTCTGGCAACGAACTGGGTCGCGGCGGGGCTTCTCGCCTTCACGATCTTCTTCTACGCGGTCGTCTACACGATGTGGCTGAAGCGGGCGACGCCGCAGAACATCGTCATCGGCGGCGCCGCGGGCGCCTTCCCGCCGGTGATCGGCTGGGCCGCGGTGACGGGCGACGTGGGCCTGGCACCCCTCCTGATGTTCGGGCTTATCTTCATGTGGACGCCGCCGCACTTCTGGGCGCTCGCGCTGTTCATGAAGTCCGACTACCACGAGGCGAAGGTGCCGATGCTGACCGTGACCCACGGCCGGGCCGAGACGCGGCGCCAGGTCTGGATCTACTCGCTCCTCCTCGCGCCGGTCGCGGTGGGCCTCGGCCTGACCTCCGTGGGCGGGCCGGTCTACCTCGCCGCCGCCATCGTGCTGAACGCGATCTTCCTCCGCCACGCCCACGCCGTCTGGCGCCGCGACGAGGCGGCGGCCGAGGCCGACGCCTACGCCACCGAGAAGCGCCTCTTCCGCTTCTCGCTCTCCTACCTCTTCCTTCACTTCGGCGCGCTTCTCGCGGACGGGATGCTGCGCCTGACCGGCCTCTGGGGGGCCTGACGCCATGCCGATCGCCGAGACCCACGAGTTGCACCGCCGCCGCTTCGGGCGGAACGTCGGCGTGGCGCTCAGCCTCGTCTTCTTCGCCGCCATCGTCTTCGGCCTGACCATCGCCAAGATCCGCGAGGGCGCCTCGATGGAGGCCTTCGACCACCAGCCGCGCGTCTCGATCACGCCGATCGTCGGGGAGGGGCAATGACCCGGGACCAGAAGGTCGTCGCGAAGCTCCTCGGCGTTGCCGTCTTCATGGGCGGCCTCGCCTGGGCGTCGGTGCCGCTCTACGACTGGTTCTGCCGCGTGACCGGCTTCGGGGGCACGACGCAGGTGGCCGACCAGGGCAGCGACACGGTGCTCGAGGAGACGATCCGCGTCCGCTTCGACGCCTCGCTCGCCCGCGACATGCCCTGGCGGTTCCGCCCCGTCGAGCCGCACATGGACGTGCGTATCGGCGAGACGGGCCTCGCCTTCTACGAGGCGCACAACCCGACCGACCGCCCCGTGGCGGGCACGGCGAGCTTCAACGTCGCGCCCTTCGAGACCGGGCCCTACTTCGTCAAGATCGCCTGCTTCTGCTTCGAGCTGCAGGTGCTCCAGCCCGGAGAGACGGTGCTGATGCCCGTGACCTTCTTCGTCGACCCCGAGATCGTGGACGATCCCGAGACGGTCGGCATCCCCGCCATCACCCTGTCCTACACGTTCCACGTGACGGACATGCCCGAGGACTACGCCGCGCTCGGGACCGGACAGGCTCCGGCCGCCGCGGCCAACAACTGACGACCCACCCGGAGGGACACCGCCATGGCCAGCGCCAAGAGACACGACTACCACATCCTGCCGCCCTCGATCTGGCCGCTCATGGCGGCGGCGGGGGCCTTCGCCATGCTCTTCGGCGCGGTCAACTGGATGCACGGCTCGGGGCCGTGGCTGTTCCTGATGGGCTTCGCGGCGGTGCTCTACGTCATGTACGGCTGGTGGGCCGACGTGGTGGTCGAGAGCCAGCAGGGCGACCACACGCCCGTCGTGCGGCTGGGCCTCAAGTACGGCTTCATCATGTTCATCATGTCCGAGGTGATGTTCTTCGTCGCCTGGTTCTGGGCCTTCTTCAAGCACGCCCTCTACCCGATGAACACCTACGAGGCCTCGGCCTACGTGCCGCCCGAGATCTACGCGGTCGATCCCTTCCACCTGCCGCTGATCAACACGCTCGTGCTGCTCCTGTCGGGCTGCGCGGTGACCTGGGCGCACCATGCGCTGGTGCATGGCGGCAGCCGCAAGGACGTGGAGCACGGCCTCGCCCTCGGCATCGTGCTCGGCATCGCCTTCACCGGCCTCCAGGCCTTCGAGTACTGGGAGCTGATCGCCCACAAGGACTGGACCTTCGGCGGCGACAAGTTCTTCTCGACCTTCTTCCTCGCCACGGGCTTCCACGGCCTGCACGTGATCATCGGCACGATCTTCCTCGCGGTCTGCTGGTTCCGCGTCCGCGCGGGGCATTTCACGGCGGAGAAGCACATCGGCTTCGAGGCGGCGGCCTGGTACTGGCACTTCGTCGACGTGGTCTGGCTGTTCCTCTTCCTCGCCGTCTACATCTGGGGCCAGGCCGTCGTGATCGCCTGAGCCGTGGTCAGGGGGGCGCTGCCCCCCGCCTTCGGCTCCCCCCGGCGGTATTTGGGGAAAGATGAAGACCGGAACGAAGACCGGCACGAAGACCGGGATGACGATGAGGGGGCCCGCCGCGAGGTGGGCCTTCGTCCTTTCGCGGAACGGAGCGGCGCGATGCTCAGGCGGATGATCTGGCCTCTCGTCTTCGGGATCGGGGGCGTGGCGATCCTGGTGTCGCTGGGCGTCTGGCAGGTGCAGCGCCTCGCCTGGAAGGAGGGAATCCTCGCCGGGATCGAGGCGCGGATCGCGGCCCCGCCCGTGGCGCTGCCGGAGGCGCCCGACCCCGAGGCCGACGCCTACCTGCCGGTCGAGGCGACGGGGAGGCTCGGGGAGGACCACGTGCGCGTCCTCGTCAGCCGGCGCGGGCAGGGGGCGGGCTACCGGGTGATCTCGGCGCTGGATACGGGGCAGGGGCGCGTGCTGGTGGACCGGGGCTTCATGCCGACCGAGGGGGTGCCGCCGCTGCACGCGGGACCGGTGACGGTGACGGGGAACCTGCACTGGCCCGACGAGATCGACGGCTACACGCCGGAGAACGACCTGGCGCGGAACATCTGGTACGCCCGCGACGTGGGCGCACTGGCCGCGCGGCTCGGGACGGAGCCCGTGCTGATCGTGGCGCGCGCGCTCTCGGTGCCGGACGCGCCGGTCGAGCCGCTGCCGGTGGACACCGCGAACATCCCCAACGACCACCTGAACTACGCCATCACCTGGTTTTCCCTTGCCCTCCTCTGGTTGGGGATGACACTCCACCTACTCTGGCGTATCAGGCGTCGGACGATCTGAAGGATGCCCATGCGCTACGTGTCCACGCGGGGGAGGGCCCCGGAGCTGACATTCGAGGAGGCGATGCTGACCGGCCTCGCGCGGGACGGCGGGCTCTACGTGCCGGCCGAGATGCCGCGCATGTCGGCGGGCGACATCGCGGCGCTGGCGGGCCTGTCCTACGAGGAGGTCGCCTTCCGCGTCATGCGGCCCTTCATCGGGGACGCCTTCAGCGACGACGAGTTCGCCGGGCTGATCGCCCGGGCCTATGCGGGCTTCGGCCACGAGGCGCGCGCGCCGCTCAAGCAGCTCCAGCCGAACCACTTCCTGCTCGAGCTGTTCCACGGGCCGACGCTGGCCTTCAAGGACTTCGCGATGCAGCTCATCGGCCAGCTCTTCGAGGCGGCGCTGACGCGCGCGGGCGAGCGGGTGACGATCGTGGGCGCCACCTCCGGCGACACCGGGTCCGCCGCGATGGAGGCCTTCCGGGGGCTCGACGCCGTCTCGGTCTTCATCCTCTTCCCGCATGGTCGCGTCTCGGAGGTGCAGCGCCGCCAGATGACCTGCGTGAGAGAGGGCAACGCCCACGCGCTCGCCATCGACGGCACCTTCGACGACGCGCAGGCCCGCGTGAAGGACATGTTCAACGACTTCGCCTTCCGCGACCGGGTGCGGCTGGCGGGGGTGAACTCGATCAACTGGGCGCGGGTGCTGGCGCAGGTCGTCTACTACTTCACCGCCGCCGTCAGCCTCGGCGCGCCGCACCGCGCGGTTTCCTTCTGCGTGCCGACGGGCAATTTCGGCGACATCTTCGCGGGCCATGTCGCCAGGGCCATGGGCCTGCCGATCGAGAAGCTGATCGTCGCCACGAACCGCAACGACATCCTGCACCGGGCGCTGTCGTCCGGCGACTACACCCCCGAGGGCGTGGCGCCGACGATCAGCCCGTCGATGGACATCCAGGTCTCGTCCAACTTCGAGCGCGCGCTCTTCGGCGCCTACGGGCGCGACGGGGCGGCGGTGGCGCAGCTCATGGACGAGCTGAAGGCGGGCGGCTTCCGCATCAGCCAGGGCGCGCTCGAGCGGCTGCGCGAGGACTTCGCCTCGGGCCGCGCGGGCGAGGAGGAGACCTCGGCCATGATCGCGCGGGCGCGCGCCGGGATGGGCGAGCTTCTCTGCCCGCATACCGCCGTCGGCGTCCACGTGGCGCAGGGCTTCACCGGGGCGACGCCGCTGGTGACGCTCGCCACCGCCCATCCGGCCAAGTTCCCCGACGCGGTCGAGGCCGCCACCGGGCTCAGGCCGTCGCTGCCGCCGCGCATGGCCGACCTCTTCGAGCGGCCCGAGCGCGTCACGCGCGTCGAGAACGACCTCGCGGCCATCGAGCGCCTCATCGAGGCGCGCATCCCGGAGGGCGCCTTCGCGTGAGTGTCGAGCTTCACACCCTGTCGAACGGGCTGCGCGTCGTGGTCGAGCCCATGCCGGGCCTGCAATCGGCCGCCATCGGCCTCTGGGTCAGCGCGGGCGGCCGCCACGAGCGGGCCGAGCAGAACGGCATCGCGCATTTCCTCGAGCACATGGCCTTCAAGGGCACCGCGCGGCGCAGCGCGCTCAGGATCGCCGAGGAGATCGAGGATGTCGGCGGCTACATCAACGCCTATACCTCGCGCGAGGTGACGGCCTACTACGCGCGCGTCCTGAAGGAGGACGTGGCGCTGGCCGTCGATCTCATCGCCGACATCGTGCTGAACCCCGCCTTCGATCCCGCCGAGATCGAGGTGGAGCGCGGCGTGATCCTGCAGGAGATCGGCCAGGCCGCCGACACGCCCGACGACATCATCTTCGACTGGCTCCAGGAGGAGGCCTATCCCGGCCAGCCCCTCGGGCGCACCATCCTCGGCCCGGCCGAGCGCGTGCGCGGCTTCTCGCGGGCCGACTTCGACCGCTTCGTGGCCGAGCATTACGGGCCGGGGCAGCTCATCCTCTCGGCGGCGGGCGGCGTCGATCCGGGCGAGATCCTGCGGCTGGCCGAGGCCGCCTTCGGCCATCTGCCGGCGAGCTCCCCCGCGACGCCCGAGCCGGGCCGCTTCGCGGGCGGCGAGAAGCGGGTGGTCAAGAAGCTCGAGCAGGCGCATTTCACGCTGGCGCTCGAGACGCCGGGCTACCGCTCGGACGACATCCACACCGCGCAGATCTACGCGACCGCGCTCGGCGGCGGCATGTCCTCGCGCCTCTTCCAGGAGATCCGCGAGAAGCGCGGCCTCTGCTACACGATCTATGCCCAGGTCGGCGCCTTCGACGACACCGGGCTCCTGACGATCTACGCGGGCACCTCGGGCGGGCAGCTCAAGGACCTCGTGGGCCTGACGCTCGACGAGATCCGCCGCTCGGCCAGCGACATGACCCCGGCCGAGCTCGACCGGGCGCGGGCGCAGATGAAGGCGGGGCTCCTGATGGGGCTCGAGAGCCCCTCGGCGCGGGCCGAGCGCAACGCGCGGCTCGTGGCGATCTGGAACCGGGTGCCGCCGCTCGAGGAGACGGTGGCGCGCATCGACGCGGTGACGCTGCGGGGCCTCAGGGACCACGCGGGCGCGCTCGCGGCCTCGGGGCGGGCGGCGATGGCGCTCTACGGACCCGTGCGGGCCGCGCCCGACCTCGACCGCGTGAGGGAGCGTCTGGCGGCGTGATGCTGGGCCGCAAGCGGCATCTGCGGATCGAGACCGACCGGCTGAGCCTGCGCCTGCCGCGCCACGCCGATTTCCGGCCCTGGGTGGCGCTGCGCGCCTCGAGCGAGCCCTTCCTCAAGCCATGGGAGCCGTCCTGGGCGCCCGACCACCTGACGCGCAAGGCCTTCACCAACCGCGTCTACTGGGCGCAGCGCGCCATCGCGCAGGGCTCCGCCGTGCCGCTCTTCATCCACCGCAGGTCGGACGAGGTGCTGCTCGGCGCGATCACGCTCGACAACATCCGGCGCGGGCCCGCGCAGGCCGGAACGCTCGGCTACTGGATCGGCGCGGCCCATGCGCGCCAGGGCTACATGCGCGAGGCGCTCGAGGCGGTGGTGCACTACGCCTTCCGCACGCTCGAGCTCTCGCGGCTGGAGGCCGCGTGCCTGCCCGAGAACGCGGCCTCGCGCGGCGTGCTCGAGAAGACCGGCTTCAAGTACGAGGGCGTGGCCCAGAGCTACCTGCAGATCGACGGGCGCTGGCGCAACCACGTGCTCTACGCCAATCTCAGGTCCGACCGGAGGGGGCGCACCGATGTCGGATGAGGCGCCCGGAAAAGCCGGCTTTTCCGTGCCGGAAAACCTGCGTTTTCCGGCCCGTTTTCCTTCGGAAAACGGCACGGGGAGGAGACAGTCATGACCGAAGCCCTGCTGGCCGCGGGCCTGCCCGCCTCGACCCTGCGCGACCCCGAGCCGCGCTACCTCGAGGAGCCGCGCGGCCGCTGGCAGGGCCGGGCCGCCGCCGTCGCCGCGCCCGCCTCGACCGGGGAGGTCGCCGCGATCGTCCGCGCCTGCGCCGCGACCGGCACGCCCGTCATCCCCTATGGCGGGGGCACCGGCCTCGTCGGCGGGCAACTCGCCGAGGGCGGCACGCCGCCCCTCGTCCTCTCGCTCGAGCGGATGCGCGCGATCCGCGCGCTCGACGCGGAGGCGGGCACGATGACCGTGGAGGCCGGCGCCATCCTCGCCGATGTCCACGCCGCCGCCGAGGCCGAGGGGCTGATCTTCCCGCTGACGCTCGCCTCGCAGGGCTCGGCCCGGATCGGCGGGCTCCTCGCCACCAACGCGGGGGGCGTGAACGTGCTGCGCTACGGCAACGCGCGCGACCTCTGCCTCGGGATCGAGGCGGTGCTGCCCGACGGTTCGGTCATGCACACGCTCTCGGGGCTCCGGAAGAACAACATGGGCTACGACCTGCGGCACCTGCTGATCGGGGCGGAGGGGACGCTCGGCGTGATCACGGCCGCCACGCTGCGCCTCTTCCCGAAGCCCGCCGCGACGGGGGCGGCGCTGATGGCGGTGCCCGACCCGGCGGCCGCGCTGGCGCTCCTCCGCATGGCCCGCGCACGGATCGGCGAGGGCGTCTCGGCCTTCGAGCTGATGCACCGCACCGGCCTCGACTTCCTGCGCGAGGTGGGGCCGGAGGTGAAGCACCCCTTCGACGAGCCGCCCGAGTGGATGGTGCTGATCGACCTCGGCCTCGGCCAAGGCCAGAGCCCGGAGGCCGCGCTCGAGGATCTCTTCGCGGAGGCCTTCGAGGCGGGCCTCGTCAGCGACGGCCTCGTCGCCCAGTCCGAGGGCCAGCGCTCCGAGTTCTGGACGTTGCGCGAGACCATCCCGCTCGCCAACCGCAGGATCGGCGCGGTCTCCTCGCACGACATCTCCTTCCCGCTCGCCGCGATCCCGGCCTTCATCGAGACGGCGCCCGCGCGGCTGGCCGCGATCGGCGCCTACCGCGTCAACTGCTTCGGCCATCTCGGCGACGGCAACCTGCACTACAACGTCTTCCCCATGCCCGGCCGCAGCCGCGCCGACCACGAGCACGAGCGCGGCGCCATCAAGCGCGCGCTCCACGACCTCGTCCACGAACTCGGCGGCTCGGTCTCGGCCGAGCACGGGATCGGCCGGCTCAAGGTCGACGACCTCGAGCGCTACGGCGACCCCGCCAAGCTCGCCGCCATGCGCGCGATCAAGACCGCGCTCGACCCGAAGGGGATCATGAACCCGGGGGCGGTGCTCAGGGGGTGAGGGGGGGATGAAGGTCCGGTGGGCGGACGGAGCTGCCGTCAGCTCAGTTCCGTCCAACGGCGTTTAGCGCTTGTCACTCTGCCAGATTGGCTTGCCCGGACCGGCACTGCCCGGAAACTGATAGCCCATGTGTGTTACGGTATCGATCACGGAACAGATTAAGTCGGTCACATGAGCCTGCACCTGCGACAAGTATTCGATACCAATCTTGTCGGCAAACTGGACGATTCCGCCGGTCGCCCGATCCTTTTTGGAGAAGCGCGGAAGCGACTTCCCTTCATTGTCGGGCAACATCCAACTTCCGTGACAAAGAATATTCCGTAGTTCCGCTGCTTTCTTAATGTCGGCGACAAGTTCACCTATATTTTCTGTCGAACGGTTTGGGTTGGCAGTAGCCGCACCTTCAAACTCATTAGCCAATTCCCAGAGTCGCATAGTCATTACCTTTTCAAGCCTCTTTCCCCACTGTTCAACCGCCCTTTTGGCGTCTTCCCGCGCAACGGGTGTTGTTCCAGTGAGCGAAAAATAGGCCTTCTTGAGCGTGTCTTCCAAGAAGCCGAACGAAGCAATTGCTCGCCCGAGATGCTCCCAAAATTCCGGAGCATGTCGATGAGTGGGAAACATCTTCGGAAGGCTTTCCCGATCGATGATCGCTCTAATAACAGATTCGTCGTCGCCCATGATTACCCCTCAGAGTGATTTTTCTGTTTTGCCTAGCTCTTATCTTTTCCTGCCACGACTGCCGAATACGTTACCCCCGAGCCAACTTCCAGTGCTCGCATGTCACATCATTGGTCGATTTGGACTCCAAACCGACCTTCGCCGCGCCCAGAACCTCCGCCCTCAGCCGAGCAGCCGCGCGACCAGTCCGCTCGCCGGGTCGGCCAGCGCCTCGATGATGGAGAAGTGGTCCTCGCCCGCGAGGTAGGCGTCCGCGATGTCGGCGCCGGCGCGGGCCCAGGTCTCGGCCAGGAGGCGGGTCTGGCGCATCAGTTCCGGGCGTTCCCCCGCGCCGACGACGGCGTGGAGGCTCACGCCCGGCCGCGGGGCGTGGAGCGCGGGGCTCTCGGCCGCCGCCTCCGCCTCGGTCAGGCGCAGCACTTCGTTCATCTTCGACAGCATCAGCGGCCTGAGGTCGTGGATGCCGCTGATCGAGAGCACGCGGTCGACGCGCGCGGCCAGCGCCTCGGGCAGCGGCCCGTCCGTGCAGGCCATGCGCGTGACGAGGTGCCCGCCCGCCGAATGGCCCGCCAGCCGGATCGGCCCCGCCACACGCTCCGCCGCGGCGCCGATGGCCGCCGCGACCTCCCGCGTGATCTCCGCGACGCGCGCCTCCGGGGCCAGCGTGTAGCTCGGCATGGCGACGGCCCAGCCCTGCGCCCGCACCCCCTCGGCCAGATGGGAGAAGAAGCTCCGGTCCATCCGGTGCCAGTAGCCGCCATGGACGAAGACGACGAGGCCGTGGGGCGGCGTCGATCCGGGGCGGAAGAGGTCGAGGCGGTTGCGTTCCCCCGGTCCGTAGGCGAGGCCCAGCTCCGCCAGCCCCTCGGCCGCGACCACCTCGCGGAAGGCCCCCGCCCGCGCGGCCCAGAGCGCGGGGAGGGCGTCGCTGCCGGGCACGTAGCCCGAATTGTCGAAGGCGTCCGTCCAGTCGATCATCACTCCCCCCGCATGAACATCGGCCCGCCCCGCCAGCGCGGGAAGGCGTAGCCGTTGACCATCACCACGTCGACCGCCTCGGGGGAGGCGGCGATGCCCTCGGCCAGCAGCGCCGCGCCCTCCGCCTGCATCGCGCCGAGGATGCGCGCCATGATCGCGTCGGCGTCGAAGCGCCGCCGCGCGATGCCCTTCCGCGCCGCCTCCGCCTCGATCAGCGCCGTCACCCAGGGGTCGACCGCGCCCTTCGGGTCGGCCGTGTAGTCGTACCAGCCCCGCCCGGTCTTGCGCCCGAGACGCCCGGCCTCGCAGATGCGGTCGGCGATCTCGACGTAGCGCGCCGCCGGATCGCGCGTCGCCGCCTGCCGCTTGCGCATCGCCCAGCCGATGTCGAGCCCGGCGAGGTCCGCCATCTGGAAGACCCCCATCGGGAAGCCGAAGCCGCGCATCGCCGCGTCGATCTCCTGCGGGAGCGCGCCCTCCTCCAGCATGAAGTCGGCCTCGCGCCGGTAGGCCGACATCACGCGGTTGCCGATGAACCCGTCGCAGACGCCCGCGGGAACGGTGATCTTCCTCAACCGCTTGCCGAGCGCCAGGCCGGTCGCCAGCACGTCCGGCGCGGCTGCCTGCGTCACCACCAGTTCGAGGAGCTTCATGACATGGGCGGGCGAGAAGAAGTGGAGGCCGATCACGCGGGACGGATCGCGCGTGCCCGCCGCCAGCGCGTCGATGTCGAGATAGGAGGTGTTGGAGGCGAGGACCGCCCCGGACTTCGCGACCCGGTCGAGCTGCGCGAAGACGGCGCGCTTGACCGTCATGTCCTCGAAGACGGCCTCGACGATCAGGTCGCAGTCGGAAAGCGCGGCGTCGTCGTCGGCGACCGTCAGCGCCGCCTCCGCCGCCCGGCGCGCGTCGCCCGACAGGAGGCCCCGCGCTGCGCTGTCGTCGAGGATGCCGAGGACGCGGGCGCGGCCCGCCTCCGCCGCCTCCGCGTCGCGCTCGACCATCGTGACCGGCAGCCGCGCCAGAAGGCAGGCCGCCGCGATGCCCGCGCCCATCGTGCCGCCGCCGACGACGCCGATGCGGGCGAGGGGGCGCGGCTCGGCCCCCTCCGCGCGGGGGATCTTCGAGACGCTGCGCTCGGCGAAGAAGGCATGGCGGAGGGCGGCGGATTGCGCCGAGTCGCGCAGGGCCACGAAGGCCTCCCGCTCGGCGGCGAAGGCGGCGTGCGCGTCCATGGCAAGCGCGCGCTCCACCGCCGCGACGGCGGCCACGGGCGAAAGCTGGCCGCGCGCCTTCCGGGCGATCGCGTCCTTCTGCGCCGCGAAGGCCGCCGCGTCGGCGGGCGGGATGGCGGCGCGCTGCATCAGGGGCATCGGCATCTCTCCGATCGCGCGGGCGAAGGCGCAGGCGGCCTCGATCAGGTCGCCCTCCGCGATCCGGTCGATCAGGCCCATCTCCAGCGCCCGGGCCGCGTCGACGGGCTTGCCGCCCGCGATGAGCGACAGTGCCCGGTCGGCGGGCACCGTCCTCCTGCCGCGGCTGGTGC
>NZ_JBQLZP010000018.1:0-3525 GCF_052168335.1 Roseicyclus sp.
TGAAGGACGTGCAGTCGTGGCAGCGCGCCTCCACCGCCGGGTCGCCCGCGTAGTTGGCGCAGCCGTCGATCATGCCCTGGCTCACGCGGTCCATCTCGGCGGCGCTCATCTCGGCCAGCCCGGTGATCAGCTTCAGCGCCTCGCCCGAGACGGGCATGGCGTAGTCCCGCACGAGGTCGGCCTCGCCCCTCGGCGCCAGCGCGTCGAGGATCGCCGCCGTCCGCGCCCGGAAGAGGGGCACCCAGGTCTCCCGCACCGTGCGCGGGCTCAGCGCGGGGAAGAGGGCGCGGCGCTCGGACAGGTGCGGCTCGCCGTCCCGGCGCATCAGGTTCTCGCCCATGAGCCGCGTCATCAGCCCGCCCGGCTGGCGGGAGGAGAAGACGTCGATCCGCTTCTCCTCGCGGTGGATGTCGGCGCGCCGGGTCATCAGGACGGCACCGCCGAGCTGCGGGACGCGCGCGATGGGCGCCGTGGCCCGCATCCGCGCGAGATCGGGGTAGGGATCGGCCCAGAAGGCCCTCGGGTCCACCTCGAAAACCGGCGCCTCGCCCATCCGTCTCTCCTCCCCCGCCGCCGATGAGGGCAGGGGGCGGGGCGCGAAGTCAAGCCTCGGCGCCCCCACGTCTCCGCTGGCGCAGCGCGGCGCGAAGCCAGAGCGCCAGCGCCCCCGCCACGGCCACGGCGGCGAGGAGCCCCGAGGCGCTGCCGAGGATGTCGGCGAGCGCCAGGAGGTCGTCGGCGAAGGCCGCGCCGAGGCCCACGTAGACCGCGACCCAGACCGCCTCGCCCGCCACGCCCGCCCGCGTGAAGTGGGGCAGGGGCAGGCGCGCCGCGCCGCCCGCGAAGTTCACCCAAGGGCCGAGCGGCGAGAAGAGCCAGCGGCTGAGGAACACGGCCATGGCGCCCCGGCGGTGGAGGAGGGCGCGCGCCTCCGCCAGAAGGCGCGCCTGCTTCGGCGGCAGGCTCCGCCCCCCGAAGAGGCGCCCGCCCGCCCGCCCGACCTGGTAGCCGAGCTGGTCGCCCGCCACCGCCCCTCCGAAGGCGGCGAGCGCCACCTGCCAGAGCACGAGATCGCCCGAAGCCGCGAAACCGCCCGCCGCCAGCATGACGAGCGAGCTCGGCACCGGCAGCGCGAGGCAGGACAGGAAGGTCGCCAGCGCCACCAGCGCGACCCCGTAGACCGGCACCAGCGCCAGGAGCGCCTCGGTCACGGCGCGCGGCTCCCCGCGATGGCCGCCTCGACCTCGGCCAGCACCACGGCGAGGTCGACGCCCCGCGCGGCCGCGATCTCCTCGAGGGTGGCGCGGTCGCCCGGCGCGAGCCCGAGCGCGGCGCGCAGGTCCTCGCGCCCGATGCCGTAGGAATGCGCGACGTAGCCCGGCGTCATCCAGCCCTCGAGCGGCTGCGCGCGGTGCGCGGGGTCGGACCAGTAGACCGCGAAGACGATCAGGCGGACCGCGAAGAACGCGGCGACCGCCACGGCGAGGCCGAGTGCGACGACCGCCAGGCGGTGCCGCTCCCAGAGGAAGGCGAGGGCGCTCTGCTGCCGTCCGCTCACCGCCCCAGCACCCGCATCCCCCGGTCGATCCCCTCGAGCGTCATGGGCACCATGCGGTCCTCGAAGATCTGGCGGATCATGCCGATCGACTGGGTGTGGTCCCAGTAGCGTTCCGGCACGGGGTTGATCCAGACGTGGTCGGGCCACTGGGTGCGCGCGCGCTCGAGCCAGACCTGTCCGGCCTCCTCGTTCCAGTGCTCGTTCGCTCCGCCCGCGAAGGCGATCTCGTAGGGGCTCATCGAGGCGTCGCCGACGAAGATGCACTTGTAGTCGGACCCGTAGGTGTTCATCACCTCGCGCGTCGGGATCTGCTCGGTCCAGCGGCGGCGGTTGTCGCGCCAGACGGCTTCGTACAGGCAGTTGTGGAAATAGTAGTATTCGAGGTGCTTGAACTCGGCGCGCGCGGCCGAGAACAGCTCCTCCACCACGCGGACGTGGTCGTCCATCGAGCCGCCGACATCGAGGAACAGCAGGACCTTGACCGCGTTGCGCCGCTCGGGCCGCGTCCTGACGTCGAGCCAGCCCTGCTCGGCCGTGGCGCGGATCGTGCCGTCGAGGTCGAGCTCCTCGTGCGCCCCCTCGCGCACCCATTGCCGGAGGCGCTTCATAGCGACCTTGATGTTGCGCGTGCCGAGCTCGACCTGGTCGTCGAGGTTGCGGAACTCGCGCTTGTCCCAGACCTTCACGGCGCGGCGGTGGCGGGAGGCGTCCTGTCCGATGCGCACGCCCTCGGGGTTGTAGCCGTAGGCGCCGAAGGGCGAGGTTCCGGCCGTGCCGATCCACTTCGAGCCGCCCTGGTGGCGGCCCTGCTGCTCGCGCAGGCGCTGGCGCAGCGTCTCCATCAGCTTGTCGAACCCGCCGAGCGCCGCGATCTCGGCGCGCTCCTCGGGGGTCAGGTGCTTCTCGGCGAGCTTCTCGAGCCACTCGCGCGGGATCTCGGTCGCTTCCAGCACGTCCTCGGCGCTGATCCGCTCGAGCCCGCCGAAGACATGGGCGAAGCACTGGTCGAAACGGTCGAGGTGGCGCTCGTCCTTCACCATCGCCGCGCGGGCGAGGTAGTAGAACCCGTCCACGTCGTAGGTCACGAGGCCCTGCGACACGCCCTCGAGGAAGGCGAGGTATTCGCGGAGGCTGACCGGGATGCGCGCCTGGCGCAGGGCGTCGAAGAAGGGCAGGAACATGGGCCGAGAATAGGGCAGTTCCGGCGCCGGCGAAACGCCTCAGGCGGGGGCGGGCACGAGGAGCATCGCGAAGGTGCCGAGCAGGAAGCCGATGATCGCGAAGACGGCGGCGTATTGCGCCATGTCGGCCCGGTTGCCGCCGCGCCTGCGGGCGACGAGAAGTCCGAGGACGAGGCCTGCGAGGGCTCCGATCAGGTTCAGCATCCGGGTCGCCTTCGGATCAGGGGGCGGATCAGGGGGCCAGCGCCGCGACCTCGGTCAGCCGCGCGCCGACCGCGGCGTTCGAGCCGAAGCCATAGCGGCCCCAGCCGAGGCTGTCGAGACGCACCGGCCGCGCCTCGGCCGTCCGCCCGAGAGCGTCCAGCGCCTCGGCCCGGATCATCAGGAGCGTCGAGAGGAGCGCGGCGTTCTCGGCGCGCTGGGCGGCGGGAATGGCGCGTCCGGTCAGGCGCAGCGCCTCCTCCGGGCGGCCGGCGGAAAGCGAGAAGGCGGCGAGCTGCATGTCGACATGCGCCGACTGGATGCCGCCCGGCGCCACGCGCTCGAAGATGCCGGCGGCCGTCTGGAACGCCGTCACCGAGCGGTCGGCGTCCCGCGACAGCGTGAGCCGCCCGAGCGCGAAGTGGCTGAAGCCGAGGCGCGTGTCCTCCCATCCGGCGTTGCGGGCGATGGTCACGGCGCGCTCCGCCGCCTGGATGCGCTGGGGCTCCGGCGTGCCGGGGCCGAGCGCGGTCTGGATCGACTCGATCCAGCCCCGCGAGGTGGCCGAGACCTGCCGCGCATTGC
>NZ_JBQLZP010000019.1:0-1486 GCF_052168335.1 Roseicyclus sp.
TCGCCCAGCCAGAGCCTGGGCTGGTCCCACGGTTCGCGGCCCGCACGGTCGATCCTCGTGGGCGATCTCAACATCGCCCCGCGCGAGGACGACGTCTGGAGCCACAAGCAGCTCCTCAAGGTCGTCAGCCACACACCGATCGAGGTCGAGCATCTCGGCCAGACGCAGGAGGCGGGCGCCTGGATCGACATCACGCGCCGCGACATCCCCGAGGGGCTCCTCTACAGCTGGTGGTCCTACCGCGCGCCGGACTGGGATGCCGCCGACAAGGGCCGCCGCCTCGACCATATCTGGGCCACGCCCGACATCGCGAATGCCGGGCATTCGAGCCGCATCCTGCGCGCCGCGCGCGGCTGGACGCAGCCCTCCGACCACGCGCCGGTCTTTGCGACCTTCGATCTCTGATCGCCCCTTGGCGCAGGGACGCCGCGCGCGCATATAGAACCGAACGGAATTTGACGGAAACAACGATGCCGGAGGAACGTGATGCTTGAGCTTGGGCAGTCCCAGAACAAGGCCGCGGTGCCGGGCGACCTGGTGAAGGACGGGACCGAGGCCACCTTCATGGCCGACGTGATCGAGGGCAGCCGCGAGGTGCCCGTCATCGTCGACTTCTGGGCCACCTGGTGCGGTCCCTGCCGGACGCTCGGGCCGATGCTGGAGCAGGCAGTGACGGCCGCGAAGGGCAAGGTCCGCATGGTCAAGATCGACGTCGACAAGGAGCAGCGTCTGGCGGGCGCGCTGGCGCAGCAGGGCCTGCCGCTCCAGTCGATCCCGACCGTCGTGGCGTTTTTCGATGGCCGCCCCGTGGACATGTTCCAGGGCGCCGTTCCGCAGGGCCAGATCACCGAGTTCATCAACCGCCTGATCTCGCTCGCGGGCGACGGCGGCCTGTCCGAGGCGCTCGAGGCGGCCGAGCAGATGCTGGCCGAGGGCGCGCTCGAGGATGCCGCGCAGACCTTCGCGGCCATCCTCGGCGAGGAGCCGGAGCACGCGGGTGCGCTCGGCGGTCTCGCGCGCGCCCAGATCGCCATGGGCCAGCTCGACGAGGCCGAGGCGCTCCTCAAGGACGTGCCCGCCAAGATCGCGCACGCGCCCGAGGTCGAAGCCGCGCGCGCGCAGATCGCGCTCGCCCGGCAGGCGGCGAACGCGGGTCCGCTGACGGAGCTGTCGGCCTCCGTGGAGGCCGATCCGAACGATCACAAGGCGCGCTTCGACTATGCGCAGGCGCTCCATGCCGCGGGCAACGTGGAGGAGGCGGTCGAACAGCTGCTCGAGCTCTTCCGCCGCGACCGGGAGTGGAACGACGGCGCCGCCAAGGCGCAGCTCTTCACGATCTTCGATGCGCTCAAGCCCACCGATCCGGTGGCCCAGAAGGGGCGTCGCCGGCTCAGCTCGATGATATTTGCCTGAGCGGTGCGGCAGGCTAGGTCGCGCCCCATGATGACCGCCGCCGATCTCCCGGGCACGATCCCGGTCTTCCCGC
>NZ_JBQLZP010000020.1:0-5429 GCF_052168335.1 Roseicyclus sp.
CGCGCGGCATCCTGAACCCCGGCCTGATGGCCGCGTGAGGGAGCGCAGGATGGTCCTCGCCGAAGCGCTTCCCGTCGCCCTCGTCTCCGCCGCGCTCTTCGGCGGGCTTGCGCTCATGTCCGACCGGCCCCGCGGCGCGCTGATCGCGCAGGGCGCGCTCTTCGTGGCGGCGGCGCTGGTCTTCGTGGCCATTCTCGTGCCCGGACCCGTGGCGGGCGTCGCCCCCGAGGCGCTGGCCGCCTTCGGCGTGGGCGTGATGGCGGCGGCGGTGGCGGGGATGCTCTACCACCTCTATCTCGGCCGCTTCGAGAGCGTCTGGAAGGCGCGCGGCGTCTTCACGCTGGTCTACCTCGTGACCTCGGCGCTCTTCGGCCTCGTCTTTCTCTCGTTCATCTGAAGGCCTCTCGATGCAGACCCATTTCACGCCCGACCAGTTGAGGGACCCCGCGACGGCGCGGTCGAACGAGATCCTGCGGGCCTGCGTGCATTGCGGCTTCTGCACGGCGACCTGCCCGACCTACCAGGTGCTCGGGGACGAGCTGGATTCCCCGCGCGGGCGGATCTACCTGATCAAGGACATGCTCGAGACGGGGCGGCCCGCCGACGCGCAGACCGTCAAGCACATCGACCGCTGCCTCTCCTGCCTCGCCTGCATGACGACCTGTCCCTCGGGCGTGCATTACATGCACCTCGTGGACCACGCGCGGGAATACATCGAGCAGACCTACAAGCGCCCGCTCTTCGAGCGGGTTCTGCGCTGGACGCTGGCGAAGATCCTGCCCTATCCGACGCGCTTCCGGGTGGCGCTGCTGGGCGCGAAGATCGGGCGGCCCTTCGCGTTCCTGATGCCCGATGCGCGGCTGAAGGCGATGCTGGCCATGGCGCCGAAGACGATCCCGCCGGTCAGCCGCAACGACGACCCGCAGGTCTTCCGGGCGCAGGGCGCGCGCAGGATGCGCGTCGCGCTGATGACGGGCTGCGCGCAGCGGGCGCTCAACACCGACATCAACGACGCCACCATCCGGCTGCTGACGCGGCTCGGCTGCGACGTGGTCATCGCGGAGGGGCAGGGCTGCTGCGGGGCGCTGACGCATCACATGGGCAAGACCGCCGAGAGCCACGCGACGGCGGCGCGGAACATCCGGGCCTGGACGCGCGAGATGCGGGGCGAGGGGCTCGACGCCATCGTCATCAACACGAGCGGCTGCGGCACGACGGTCAAGGACTATGGCCACATGTTCCGCACCGAGAGCCTCGCCGAGGAGGCGAAGGCGGTCAGCGCCATCGCCATGGACGTGTCCGAGGTGCTGATGAAGCTCGACCTGCCGGAGGCGCGGATGGGCCACCGCGTCGCCTACCACGCCGCCTGCTCGCTCCAGCACGGCCAGCAGATCAAGACCTACCCCAAGGACCTGCTGAAGCGCGCGGGCTTCAAGGTGACGGAGCCCGCCGACAGCCACCTCTGCTGCGGGTCGGCGGGGACCTACAACCTGATGCAGCCCGAGATCTCGGGGCAGCTCAAGACGCGCAAGGTCGAGACGCTGGAGGCCACGCGCCCCGACATCATCGCGGCGGGCAACATCGGCTGCATGATGCAGATCGGCTCGGGCACGGAGGTGCCGATCGTGCACACGGTCGAGCTGCTCGACTGGGCGACGGGCGGTCCGCGTCCGCCCGCGCTCGACGCGCCGGGCAAGCGCGAGGTGCCGGTGCCGATCCTGCGCTGACGGCCCAATTTCGGCCATCTGGACGGGCTAGGCCGGTGCGAGGATGATGCCGCACGGAGGCCCGTCATGCGCCTGTTGCCCCTGATCCTCGCCGCGATGCTCGCGGCCCCCGCCGCCGCGCAGGACTTGCCGACGGAGCAGCGGGCGGCGGCGCTGGGCGGGCTCAGGCCGCTGTCGAACGCGGAGGCGGCGCAGCCCTGGACCGGGGTGGGGCGGCTCGACACCGGCGTGTCCTTCTGCTCGGCCACGCTGATCTCGGAGCGGCTGGTGCTGACGGCGGCGCATTGCCTCTTCCACCCCGAGACGCGTCGGCGCATCCCGGACGGCGACCTCACCTTCCAGGCGGGGCTCCGGAACGGGCGGCCCGAGGCGCTGCGCGGCGTGCGGCGGAGCGCGGTTCCCGCGGCCTACGTCCTGCGAACCCGGCCCGACCTCGAGAGCGTGGGCAACGACCTCGCCCTGCTGGAACTCGACCTGCCTCTCGGCGCGAACCGCATCCGTCCGATCCCGACGGGCCGCGACGCCACACCCAGGAGCGAGGTCACGGTCGTCTCCTACGGCGCCGAGCGCGAGGCTCATGCCTCGATCGAGGAGGGCTGCCTGATCCTCGAGGGGCAGGACGCGGTGCGCGTCCTCTCCTGCCACGTGGTGCAGGGAAGCTCGGGCGCGCCGGTGCTGCGCGTGACGGAGGCCGGTCCCGAGGTCGTGGCGGTCATCTCGGCCACCGCCACGGACCGGAGCGGGACGGCGCTCTCCATGGCGGTCGCGCTCGACGGGCCCTTCGCCGAGCTGATGGCCCGGGTCGACGGCAGCGCGTCGGCGGCGGTCGTCCGGCGCACCCTGCCGGGTGCGGCGGGCGGGCGCGAGGACATCGGAGCGCGCTTCATCAGGCCGTGAGGGGCGGGCTTGAAACCGCTCCGCCGGTTTCCCAGATTCCCCTCGTGCCGGGGCCGAGAGCGGACCGGCGCATTCCCCAAGGACGGCGCCCGCAGGACGGGGCCGCCCGAACAACGGTTGTCGCTCACTGGAGGATGACAGATGCGCACCTACGATCTTTCGCCGCTTTACCGTGCCACCGTCGGTTTCGACCGGATGGCCGACCTTCTGGACCGCGTCCTGACACAGGACACCGCGGCCAGCACCTATCCGCCCTACAACATCGAGAAGACGGACGAGAACGCCTACCGGATCTCGATCGCGGTCGCGGGCTTCACCGAGGCCGAGCTTTCCGTCGAGCAGCGCGAGGCCGAGCTGGTCATCGCCGCCCGCAAGGAGAAGGACGAGACGCCGCGCACCTACCTGCATCGCGGCATCGCCACGCGCGCCTTCGAGAAGCGCTTCCAGCTCGCCGATCATGTCCGCGTGACGGGCGCGGTCCACGAGAACGGCATGCTGCACGTCGACCTCGTGCGCGAGGTGCCGGAGGCGCTGAAGCCCCGCCGCATCGAGATCTCGGGCTCGGGTCCGAAGGCCATCGAGGCCGAGCGGAGCGCCGAGACCGCCTGATCCGGCGGACCTGTCCGACAGACGCGAGGGGCGGCCCGGCAAGGCCGCCCCTTCTCATATCCGCGCGGGCAGCCGGAGGAGGAGCGCGGCGCCGGCCGCTTGCGCCAAGATGCACAGGGCAAGCACCGGCAGGTAGCCGCCGACCTCGACGATCATCGCCGCCACGAAGGGCGCCGCCGCGAAGGCGAAGAGGGCGGGGCGCACCACCGCGCCCTGCACCGCGCCGAAGTCGCGGGGGCCGAGCGTCTCGCGGATCACCACGGGGCGCAGGATGCTGACGAGGCCGTTGCACATGCCGTGCAGGATCGCGAAGCCGAAGGCGAGGACGGGCAGCAGGCCCGCCCCGAAGAGGAGCGCCGCGGCCAGGCCCATGCCCGCGAAGGCGAGGACCGCGAGGCGCTGCCCCGGCAGGCGCGTGCCCGAGGCGGTGAGCGCGATGCGCCCGGCCACCTGCGCCGGACCGATGAGGGAGGCCGCCAGCACGGCGGAGGCCGTGGCGACGCCGAGGGCTGCGAGGAGCGGCAGGAGATGGCTCGTGACGATGCCGACGGCCAGCATCGAGAGCGCGAGGCCGATGGTCAGCGGCCAGAACCCCGGCCGCCGCCGCGCCTCGGGCGCCGGGGCGGCGTCGGGCAGGGGACGGCCCGCCCCCTCGCGCTCGAGCCGGACGGCGGCGAAGCGGGCGAGCGGCAGGTTCACGAAGACGACGAGGCCCGCGAGCACGAGGACCGCCGTGCGCCAGCCCGACACCTCCGACAGCCAAGCGGTCAGCGGGTAGGCCAGCGTCGAGGCGAAGCCCGCCACCAGCGTGATCGCGGTGATCGCCTCGCGCGCCGTGGCGTCCCGGCTGCGCATGACGAGCGCGAAGGCCGTGTCGTAGAGCGTCAGGCCCATCGCCGCGCCCATCGCGCCCCAGAGCGCGTAGAACTGCCAGAGTTCCGTCACCTGCGTGAGCAGGAGCAGGCACCCGGCCCCGAGAAGCGCGCCGACCGGCATCGACACCGGCGCGAGGCCCCGGTCGACCAGCCCGCCGAAGCGCCGGGCGCCCAGCCCCTGCACCGCGAGCGCCAGCGAGAAGGCCCCCATGACCTGGCCCGAGGACCAGCCGAACTCCGCCTGCCAATGCAGGACGAGCGCGGGAAACACGTAGAAGATCGCGGCCCAGATCAGCGTCTGTGCCACCATCAGCGCGAGGATCGGCGGATCGGTCAGCGCGGCGCGCATTCAGCCGCTCAGAACCACTGCCCCGGCTCCATCAGGCCCAGCTCCATGAGCTGGAGCGACGACCAGTTAAACCGCTCGGACTTGTGCCAGCGGAAGTCGGCGATGTCGTGGCGCGAGCCGGGGTTGGTCCTGAGCGCCTTGGCCACCCGGAACGAGCAGATCGCCCCCGTGAGCGAATGGTGCCACGGGCAGGCGTAGGTGTTCATCTCCTCGTCGCTGAGCGTGTGATCCTCGCGCAGCCTGAGGCCCGGCCGCGCCTGGAACAGGCCCACGCGGTCGATCTTGCGCTTGGGCCTGGCGACATGCTCCTCGAAGCGCCAGCGCAGGCCGCCGTAGAAGTCGAGCTGCCGCTCCATCACGAGGTCGGGCTCGCGCCGGCGTGTCTCGGCGTAGTAGCCCGAGGTGTCGAAGAGGGGGTGCTCGAGCGAGACGGCGTCGGGGTGGCGCGTGAGGTCGCCCGCGTAGAGGTCGATCACGAAGGTCAGCACGGCGAAGCGCCGCTCCTCCATCACCCAGGTCGTCATCTCGCCGACGGTGCGATCCTCGCAGAACGGGTAGAACAGGTATTCGCCGTTGTAGCAGTAGTGGATCCACTGCCCCGGCACCTTGTCGATCAGCGCGTTGACCGCGTCCATGGCGACGCCCGGCCGCCGCCCCCGGTCGGCGATGACGTGGATCGGAACGCCGGTGTCCGTGCCGAGGCGGGCCGTCTCGATCTCGGGCGCGGCCACCAGGACGACGCCGCGGAACCCGAGGTTCAGCACATGGCCGAGCGTGCTGTCGATCGCGGTCCGGTCCTCGCACACGATCACGGCGAAGGGCCCCTTGCCGAGGTCGGTCCGGTCGGCCCGGAACGCGTCGAGACTGTCGTGGTGCATGGTCCGTGTTCTGCCCGTTTGCGCGGAGAGTGGACCCGCGCCGCCCGATTTGCAATCGCGCCTCTCGGCGTTGAACCGATGGCGCGCCTGCGAT